>JAYURE010000792.1:0-2999 GCA_043756345.1 Deinococcales bacterium
ATTTGATTGCACTCACGGTTTGGCGTCCCGGCGGATTTCTTGACATTGCCACGATTGCTCGAGATGCAACTGGAAAAGCTGGACCACTCGAGTTTGTCACATCCGATTTTGCGCAAGACGGCTGGCCCGCATGGAAAGCCGATGGCACCTTGATATGGAGTTCGGATCGCAACGGAAACTTTCAGATTTATCAACGTGACGGCATGAACGTCAAACAACTCACCGCTGCAACCGGCGGCGCGTACTCGAGCAGCAGCAACGCCACAGGCCGGACCCTCTTCTCGAGCTTCGCCAGTGACAGTTTTGAACTGCGCAACCTTGATGCGCTGCCCGAAGGAAAACCCGTCACCCTCGAGCGATCCGAACCCAAAGGATTCTCTGACACCGGCCTCGAGTACCCGCTGACCGCGTACTTCCCCAGCCTCGATCCAATCGCCTGGTCACCACTGATTCTTGACGGCGGTGTCATTGGCCTCGGCGCGTCACTGCAAGCCCGAGACGGCGCGAACGTCCTCGGGTACAACCTGTTCGCCGGAGCCATGATCGTCTCCAACCGTTTCGGATTCGGCACGGGCCTGAACATCGATTTCAATCCCACACCAACCTTTGGTCTCAACCTGACCGGTGCGCTCGGCTGGATCAAACCCAACACGACCTTCTCGAGCTTCGATTTTGGAGCGGTGATCACACCCAGCGCGAACCTTGGCGGTGCGTTCGAATTGTTCGGCAGCGTCACCAACTGGAACACCGGCATTTTCGCCACCTTGAATGACGATGGCTTTGCTGCATTCGACGCGGGCCTCAACGCGAACCTCAGCACCAGCCGCAACGATCCGTTTGGTTACGCCCTGACCGGTTGGAACCTGAACGGCACAGCCAGCGCTCGAGGGATTTACAGCGCAGAATTCAAAATTGCCGGAGCGCCACTGTGGGAGATTCCATTCGTACTCAGCGTCAATGCCAGCACCAGCAATGCTCGAGCGGGAACTGCTGGCAGCATCGAACTCGCCAGTCGATACTCGATAGACCTTGGTTTGCGACCCAACGGATTCATGCTCGAGCGACTGACATTCCAACCATTTTTGGCCGTCAACAACATTGGTTTCGGTGGTGTCTACGGTGGCGGCATTCGCATCCTGACCGATGTTGTCGCGTTCTACTACCTACCAGTAGGCATCGGGCTCGAGGTTGGATATTTCTACTCGAGCGATCCTCTGGTGCAAAGTGGATTTAGATTTGGGCTGGCTTTGCCACGCTGAAAAAAAGCAGGGCGAACATGGAGTTCGCCCCTACGAAATTCATTCAAGAGATCACTTCAATTCCTGAACAAGACCTGCTCGCGCCTGAAACTCGAGAGTGCAAACGCCACCATCAGCGCTGCGAACAACAAGTTCACGGCAATCGCGGTCAGGGCATGCGGCCAGACCAGCACGCCTTTGACGACATCCAAAATCGTCAGCATCGAACCGATCACGGGGATCGCGTAAATTTGTGATCCTCGAGCGAGAAAATCAGCGAATTGCAAGAACACGGCGGGAATGATCAGCACAATCGCAAGCGGCGCGAGGTAGGTTTGTGCCTCTTTGAAGGAACGGGCAAAAATGCAAATTGCGATCAGCAGGCTGGCAATCAGGATCGCCATGGTGATGCCGACCAGCAGCAGCATCGCAAATCCCTCGCCCGAAAGGGATAGGTTGCCGCCGAGCAGTTCGTTCAGGTTGCTGCCGTTTTTGGTTTTCGCATTCAGCATTGACGGCAGCAAGAATGCCGAGATTAACCCGGTTAACAGCAATCCCAGCATCGAAAAAATCGTGGCCGAAACCGAGAAGGTCACGACTGCGATCAACTTGCCGATCAAGACCTCGAGCCGTGAAACCGGTGTAACCAGCAACGCCTCGAGCGTGCCGCGTTCTTTCTCGCCTGCGGTGGCATCGATTGCGGTGGCTTGCCCACCTGCGAGCATCCATTGAATCAAAAACATTGGGATTAGAAATGCGAAAATGCCGCTGGCTTTTTCGGCCACAGTATCCGCATTGACCGGGCTCGAGACGACTGGCGTTAAGACTTGTTCGGAAAGTCCAGCCTCGAGCAATTTTGTTTTGGTTAACTCGCGGGCGTAAGCGTCGATTGAATCCGAGATTTTACTGAAGACTAGTTGCGCTTTTTGGCTTGATTGTTTGAAATGCACTTCGATGGGAACAGGCTTGCCTCCCGCACTCGAGGGTACTTTTTCTGGCACGACAATGGCCGCCTCGACCGTTCCATCTTGCACGGCTTTGGTCGCATCGGTGATGGCTTTCAATTCCACTCCGACGGCAAGTTTCGCATCACCCTCGAGCGATTTTTTCAGACTGGCGGGCATTCGCTCGAGGCCGACCACGCCGACGACTTGGCGTTTTTCTTGTTCCCCGCCGATGGTTTTACCGATGATCAATGGGAAGCCGATCAAGAAAATCGGAATCATCACCAGTGGCAACAAGATCGTGCTGGCGAGGGTGCGTTTGTCACGGAAGGTCGAAAGCAATTCTTTCCAAGCCACGAATCGAACAAAATCCCACCTCATAAATTCACCTCGAGTTCTTTCGTGTTTTTGGCGCGAGTGAGTTTGAAGAACGCATCCTCGAGATTCGCGGTTTGCGTGCTTGCCTTCAAGTTTTCGATGGTATCCATGGCGATCAATTTTCCGTGATCAATGATCGCGGCCCGAGTACACAATTCTTCGGCCTCGGACATGATGTGCGTGCTGTACAAGACCACACGGCCTTGGGTGCGATAAGCGCGGGCGAACTCGAGCACGGCACGACGCGCTACGACATCCAGCCCGTTGGTGGCCTCGTCCAGAATTAGCACCGGTGGTGAGTGAATCACGGCCCGGGCGATCACAATTTTTTGTTTCATGCCGGTGCTGAATTCTCCAGCGCGACGGTCCAGCACCTCACCAAGCTCGAGGCTGTCGGATAATTCTTTGGTACGTGCCCGCGTGTCAGCTTTGCTCATGC
>JAYURE010000793.1:0-2995 GCA_043756345.1 Deinococcales bacterium
GTTGATGGCTTATAAGAGCGTGATTGAGTCGGCGAAGTTATCCGGTTCGAGTGGATTTGATGCGCTGGCGGCAGCTTACGCGCAACGCTAATCAAGTACAGTTGGCGTTGCCGGGTTGATCTGCTGCAATCGTGCATTTTCCGATGGCAATGGGGCTGACCTTGCCCGTGGCGACCGTGCAGGTTGCTGCCGTGAGCGAACTGAAGCTGACCGCAAGACCGCTCGAGGATGTGGCTGCGAGTGTGACGGCTGGATCGCCAACCGATTTGTCGGTTAATGCGGTGAAGGTGATCGTCTGGGCTGCGGCTGCTGGCGGTGTGGTCGTTGCAGTAGGGCAGGCAACCAACGCGGCAAGACAAATCAAATAAAACCAACTGGTGTGAAATTTCATCAGAGCCTCCTCGAGTTACGGGTTCACGTGCGAATGGCGCACGATCAGAACCCTCCTGAATGGGCAGGAGAACGAACGAAATCTGGTTTGAACGCTGTGGTTCACCCCTTCGGTGCTGTGCATGACTTCAAGCTGGATGTGGTCAGCGAGTCATCCGAAATGAGTGAGTGGGCGAGGGTCGTGGCGGAAGAAAACGAAAAGGGAAACGTGCACAATGACCTGCATGAACTCGAGCCGGATCGAGCAAAAGGGGTGGAGCTTTAAATTGTGCCTGGACTTAAGTATTGCATATTGGGCTACAATCTCATAACCCGGATCGTTTTCACATTTTCCTTTCGAGGCCAGCCGTGTGTTGATCCCCGATCAAGTTCGAGGGCGTTTCATTTTGCTGGTTCAGGTCAGGGCTTGAAGAGATCTGTGGCTTGAGGAAAGCAATCCCCTCGAGTCTGGGTTTTCCATCCCACATCGACCGTTTGGCTGAGAACCCGATAGGTCAACTGGCCCACGTTCTTCCAACCTGTCGGTGCTAAAATCCTGGCATCGGAACTTCAAGTGTCTTCCACCTGCCTGAATCCTCGAGCGGTCTTTGCGCCCTCTGGACTCGAGTGGGTTGTGTGTTTTTGAAAGGAATTTAATCATCGAAAAAGTCCATGGAAACATTCACGGTCTTAAACCCAGCCTCGTTAAGAAACTCTCGAATTTGTACCGTCGTAAATTGCCACCCTCGAGCGTGATGACACCGGAACTAGCGCGAGCCATGACCGAGTTGGCGCTCGAGACGAACCGTGAGGTCGTGCTGCTCGTGGATCGGCGTGGGCATGTGGTCACGGTGTCTGTGGGCGATGCCAGCAAAACCGAATTTCCGAACCTCGAGCGTGGCCGTGAGGCCGAATCGCGTTTGCGTGGCCTGAGCTTGGTCCATGCGCATCCGAAACCGGGGCCGTTGTCGAAATCGGATTTGACGACCCTTTTCTTGAACCGTTTGGACGCCATTGTCGCGGTTGAAACCAAACCCGATGGCCTGCCCGGAAACGCGCACCTGGCGCACCTGACACCACCGAACGCGATTCTCGAGGAGGAAGACTGGCGCATTCACGCGCCGCAATCTGTGCAATCGCTCGAGGATTGGGATTTCGCGGGCAATACGCGGGCGCTCGAGGAAGAGTTTGCGCGGCTTTCCAAAATGCGTGAAACGAAACGCTCGAGTGCCGAACGCGCCATTTTGATCGGCGTGGACCGCGGTCATGGCGTGCGGGCCGAGGAGTCTTTGGACGAACTCGCCGAACTCGCCCGAACTGCCGGTGCCGAGGTTGTCTGGCGCGATTTGCAGTACCGCAAGCACATCAAACCGGGCACGGTGATCGGGCGCGGCAAGCTCGACGAACTGACCTCGAAGGCGTACCACCTCGATGCCGACGTGCTGATTTTCGATCAGGATTTGTCACCGGCGCAGGCTCGAGAAATCGAGGAGATCACCAGTCTGAAAATCTTGGATCGCACGCAGTTGATTCTGGATATTTTTGCGCAACACGCCAGCGGTCAGGAATCCAAATTGCAGGTCGAGTTGGCGCAATTGCGTTACATGCTGCCCAGATTGCTCGGCAAGGGCACGCAACTTTCCAAGATCGGTGGTAGTGCGGGCGGCAGTGCCAGCGGAGCCATCGGCACACGTGGTCCGGGCGAAACGAAACTCGAGTTGGACCGGCGGCGGATTAACGACCGGATCGCGTTTTTGGATCGTGGGTTGCAGGAGATCGGCAAGCGACAGGCGGAACGTCGCAAGTCACGCACGCGCAACAACGTCCCGGTCGTGGCGATTGTGGGGTACACCAACGCGGGCAAAAGCACGCTCTTGAATGCGCTGACGCACGCAAATGTGCTGGTCGAGGACAAGCTCTTCGCCACGCTCTCGCCAACCTCGCGGCGCGGTTATCTCGAGGGTTACGGCGAAGTGATTTTCACGGACACCGTGGGTTTCATTCGGGATTTGCCGAAAGATTTGAAACGCGCTTTTCGCAGCACGCTCGAGGAATTGCAAGATGTCGATGTTCTGCTGCACGTGATCGATGCCGCGAGCGACGGGATGCTTGAGCGGTTCAAGGCGGTTGAAGAAATCCTCGAGGAACTCGAGTTGAAGACCATTCCGCGTTTGGTGGTCTTGAATAAAATTGATCGGGCCGATCCGTTTGATTTGGACGACAAACTCGAGCGTTTCGTCGGTGTCGGTGTGTCTGCCGCGACCAAACGCGGTTTGGAAGAATTGAAATCTCGAGTCTTGCAGGGCATTCTGGTCGCTCGGGCCGAGCCGCCAAAACCGAGTATCTTCGATTCGGATATCAAATCAGGTTTTCAGCCGGTGTACGAATCTGAACGGGTGCTCAACTGAGCGTTAGAATTCTGCCAGCATGAAACTCGAGGAGTACACCCTGCGCGTCACGCACCGGCCAGACTGGGATTCCTGGGAGGCCGAACTGCTCGAGTTCTTCGCGCTCAAAGCGGGCGGCCAAACCCGTGATGAAGCCTTGATCGAACTCGAGCGTTTGTTCGACGAGCGTATCGCCTACTTGACCGCCGCTGGCAAGCCCCTGCCGATTCCGGGCGAGC
>JAYURE010000794.1:0-2995 GCA_043756345.1 Deinococcales bacterium
GTGAGATACTTAGTGGAAAGTGGCAGAAATACGTGAGTATTTCTCGAGCAGAGCGAGTGGCCAAAAGTGACGTGTCGGACGAGTTTGTAACCGGTTGGAGCGATCCTGCCCGAAGGTGCATGATTAGGATCAAGAAGCGACCATGCCCGAAGGTGCATGATTAGGATCAAGAAGCGATCCTGCCCGAAGGTGCATGATTAGGATCAAGAAGCGAAGCGGAAACAGGTGAAGAACTTAGACCGCACCTAGGACACATTCAACACCTTGCGAACCCAAGTTTCGGCCAGCAACCCAACCGACTCACGAGGAATCAAAGAAGACCCAAGGCCATGCCGTGATTCAAAGCCTGTGGTTGAGAGGCTTGGTTGCTCATAGCAAAATGACTTTTACCGTCAGCCATTTCTCAAATCAGCGTCCATCCAAGGGCTTGCGTTGCGCGAACATGATTGCAACCTCGAGCCCACTCACGGCACGGTTGTAGACACGCACCTCGTCGATATCACCATTAAACGGATACCACTGCCCCATGGTTTCAGCAGCAATTGTCAATGGCTCTTGATCGGTTTGAGGATTCAGGTCGTAATTGCTTGCCTTGACCGAAGCAAGAAGCTTGCCGTCCAAGTACAAACGCGCACTGCGTTTCGGATCAAAAGTCGAAGTGATCATGTGCCACTTTCCCACGTTGACACCCTTCCTGATTGCGGGCAGGGTGTCAGTTCGCCGCTCACAACACCGGCCATTGGACAAGTAGGCATACCACAAACCATCCGCCTTCTCACGCTCGAGCCTAAGGCTCATGCCGGTGCGATCACTGGACTTCGAGACCAGCACCTGCGTTCCATAGTCCGTGTCCTGATAATCACCATCAGACGAACGATCCGACTGCAAACGAAACCACAAATTGAGCGAATACCCGGCGCTCAGCACGAGCGGTTGCAGGTTCTCCACCAACAGGTGATCCTTCGCTGCCACACCACGAAACCGATACGCCTTACCGACGACCCCATCGTTACAGGCCATATCCAGGTTGGAAATGGTCACAAAAGTAGTCCGCTTTGACTCGCTCAGGTCATCGGCCAGACAATTGTCGAACGCCCAATAACCAACCAAACCAGGAATTTTCAGGCGGTCCTGGCTCAATGGCACCGGACTTGGTGGCGCTTGCCATTGCGCCATGGCAAGTCCAAGCGGCGTGAACAGCACAGCCAGGGTTCCCACGACTCGAGAAAGGATGCTCATGTTTAACGCCCTTAAAACAAAATGCTTGCACCCAGAACCACACGTAATTCTTACAAATCTGCGCGAACCACAGATTCATGAACCTGACTGCGCACAGGCGCGTCTCGAAACAGACCTGGAACAAACAGAACGAAGACGTGGGCTACGCACGGGTTACGCAAAATACAGCCGTGTCATCCTCGAGTTAAACCGGTGATCGCCGTTCTGTGCGCTATTTTCTCTTGGTGGGCGGTGAGGGATTTGAACCCCCGACCAGTCGCGTGTAAGGTCTAGGGGTAGTGTTTCAACAGAATGCACCACATCGCATAACGTGTCTCACACGTGCTTTTTGAATACGGTGCAATCTCACGCAATGTCAGAATATGCCATGAAATAGGGTCTATAGCACAGCTATAGCACACGAAATCAAGCAAGAAAACACTGTTCCAGACGATACATAACGCCACTCGAGAAAACTGAAATACATCTTGAGCATTCAAGTACAACCTGACGCAACCTGATATGATGAGGGCAGAAAAGAAAAACCGCCCCGGAAGGAGCGGGCCTGCTTGGACGGCGCGGCCCCTCAATCGTACACCGGACGGCTCGAGGGAACGATGCCACCAAAAAGAATCTATGTCGAACGGGACGCATTCACTCAAACCCGCCAAAGCATGTATTTGAAAGAGATTCGGAACACCTACCCCGAAAAATTCAATCTGATCGAATCGGCCCGCGAAATTCTTGCAACGGTCGTTAAACCATTCCCTGAAATGATTGTGATTTTTGCCGCGCTCAAGGGGTCAGAAGCTCCAAGAAATCAAGCTCAGTCCAAGCTCGAGGGGTCCCTGACGCAACTCGAGGATGCCCTTCGGGTTTGGTACGGCGAACTGAAATTACCCGTTGACGATTGTCAATGGGCGTTGCTTGCGTTGGGATTGCGACCCGTCGAAATTCTCACGCAGTCAAGCATGTATGACTCCCCACGGATCAGTCAGCATGTCTTCACTTCCTGGAATCCAAGCAATCAAACAGAGGCAGAATTTAGATTGCAGACAGAAGCACATCTGAACTCTTACATCGCTTCCATGAAGTTGTACATTGGCGAAAAGACAGGTGTGTGGTTGGGGTCTGATTTGACCCTTCACCTCAACTGGTTCGCACGTCGATGTATTTGCCTCGAGTCTGCCGAAACCATTGGACGTTCTTATGCGACTGATGCACTAGCCGATGGCATCAGTAAGCAAGGTGTTCAAGAGGCTCTGGATAAATGCGCCCAATTACTGGGTGTCAAAATGTCGCCTTTGCGTCCTGGACGCAAAAAAAATATACAGGCTGGGTGATAAGCAATCACCTGTCCAAAGAAAAACGACAATTGAAATAACCTCACGTCACGCTAGCGCAGCGAATTAAACGTGAGGTGACGGAAATGCAAGCAATTGAAACGCTGGGAGTTGTTGAGGCATCAAAGAAGATTGGCGTAGGGCAGCGAACCATTCGCACGGCGATTGATCGCGGCGAATTGCGAGCAATCAAGCTTGGTGAACGCCGAATTCGTATCAGGCCCGAATCACTCGAGGTTTGGCTTAAGTCCCTCGAGACAGGGGGGGCAAAATAATGTCCAGCGCCGCAAACGCTGGACACAAGGGATTCGGGAAGAAGCTTACAGCACCAGCATACACGGATCAAATCCCAGATCGAATCGCAAACTTTTGTTTTGTGCTTGGGCGACACCCCGAGGTGTACCGAAAGTTTCGAGACTTGGCGGACGAGTACC
>JAYURE010000795.1:0-2994 GCA_043756345.1 Deinococcales bacterium
TTTCTCGAGCGGGCTGGGTGCGAATCCACCTTGGGCGGTGCGTGGTCGAAACGCCAGGATCACGTCGGGGTTGCTGGCAACGATTTGCTCGAGGGACAGCACCACAAATCCGGGTTGGCGCGGGTCGGCGCTGGGTGTGCCTTTGGCGATGTTGATGCCACCTAATTTTTCGATCAGATCGCCGATGTAGGTTTCGTCTGTCGTCGAAAAGCTCTGTCCGCCCGCCGCGAGGAGCGCGAGGACTTTTGGTTTGCTGGCAGTCTTTGGGACTTTGGCGATGACTCGAGCGACCTTGTTTTTGAGGATGGTCAGCGCGAGTTTCGCTTGCGCCTCTTGTCCGGTCAGTTGTCCGATCAGCGTGTACGTGCCGTAAACGTCGTTCAGGCTCGAGTCTGGCGTGACGATCAATGGGATGTTCAGCGATCCGAGGGCTCGCGCACTGGCTGCGGTGGTGCCGACGCTGCCAAGCAAAAGATCTGGTTTGAGGGCCACAACTTTCTCGAGGTCCGGGCGGTACGCACTACCAACCTCGGCGATGTTCTTGGTGAAGGCTTCCGGGAAGGTGGCGCTCGAGGGACGACCAATTGGTGGCAAATTGATGTCGGCCAAGATTTCGGTGACGGTCAAAGACAGCGCAACGATGCGTTTGACGGGTGCGTTGACGGTGACGGCGCGACCCAATCCATCACGGATGCTGAGCGGCGCGGCGATGGCGATTCCAGAGATCAGAAGTGCAGCAATAAGGGAACGTTTCATGTTTACCTCGAGGAGTGAAAGTTTGCGCACTTCCGGCGTGCGCGGCTCGAGCACCTTACGTCGAGGTTGGGGCGGTGAATGTCCCGAACAAAACACAGGTTAAAGGTGAAAGGGAAAAGTCGAAAGGAACAGCCAAGTCAAAATCTCGAGTCTGAAGCCTTTACTTTTCCCTTTTCCCTTTTGAATTTCCACTTCACGCTTCAAAAGCCTTGCGTTATGCTCAAACCAATGAATCCGCGCAGCCTCGAAAATCCAGACCGTGACTCGCTTGAACGTTTCTTGCGCGAGCACATCAGTGCCAAACGTTTCGTGCAGGTTGCCGCCGAATGCGAGGTCGTGTATGTTGGGCGTGCTGCCAGTTTGACCGAGGCGGGAGATTACGTGGTGCTCTTGAAAGCCGACGGCAGCGTGCAAGTTCATGGTGCTCGAGGGGTCAAGCCGGTGAATTGGCAACCGCGAACCGATGACGTGCGTGTGACCCGAGACGAGGATGACCGCGTGATGCTTTTGGCCGAACGCTTCAAGCCGAACGAATTGGTGCAGATCACTTTTCGCAAAGTCAGTTTCGCTTTAACCCTCGAGTTGCGTGACGAGAAGGTATTCCAATTGCACGGCTCCGAGGCGCAAATGCACGCGGCACTCGCACGAAATCCTGACGTGATCGAACCCGGTTTGCAAGTCCTCGAGCGAGAATTGCTGGTCGGTGTCGGCGGCATCGATTTGTACGCCCGAGACATGCAAGGCCGGTACGTGGTCGTTGAAGTCAAACGCGCCAAAGCCACGCAAGAGGCCGTGCATCAACTCGAGCGGTACGTGAATGCGGTGCGTGAACAAGTGCCTGGTCAGCAGGTGCGTGGCATCCTCGCCGCGCCAGAAATTTCCAAACCAGCCCGAACGGTGCTCGAGAAAATTGGTCTCGAGTTCTGCGAGCTTTCAGCCTTGCCGGAAGATCCAAAACCGGTCGCGCAATTCGCCCTGTTCGCTTGAGGGGCAAAGGAAAGTAACAGAAGAGAAAGCGCGAACAGCCCGTCAGCGCCGCAAGCCCGTCAGGTGCTGGTTTGGCGGCAAGAAGCGATCCTGCCCGTTAGGTGCATTTGGATCAAGAAGGCGCTGTCTTGTGAGCAAGACAGAGGAAAGTAAAACCTGAAGTCAAAAACATGCTCGAGACTTTTCACTTTCCACTTTGAATTTGCATTTTCAATCTTTGAGCAAATCTCGCAAGTTGCCCAACCCGGCGAGCGGATGGTCCGGCTCGAACTTCACCGGTTTGAGTTGCGGGCAAGCTGCTTTGTTCGCGGCGCAGGTGCCAGCCTCGAGTTGATTCAGGTTCGTGCCGCACTCCTGGCACAATCCCTTGCAATCCGGGCTGTGCAGGATCGTCAATGGCAGTTCGATGTTGAACGCCTCGCTCAGGAACGGACTGAGGTCAATCGCCGGATCGCTGAACAGCAGCACATCCTGGTCTTCCTCGTCGATTTCCACGTGCGCCTGTTTGACTTTCGGATCGTAACGCAACAGGCCTTCGATTTTGGCCTCAACCGGAACCGGTGTGGCCTCCAAGCAACGGGCGCACTCGAGGATCGCCGTTCCTTTGATTCGGCCCGAAAGCCAGAATTCGTCCGGTCCAACGTTCGAGATGCTGGCCCGCCATTGCGCAGGTCCAGCCAGTGGAATCTCGCTCACTTCGGGTTCTGCCCCGTCGATGCCGGGTTTGACCAATTCGAGGCGGGCCAGTTCGCCTTTGCCGCTGACATCACCGCCGCTGCGCAAGATTTTCGAGAGGTTCAGGCTGGGCAGTTCGGAATGATTGGCAGATTCGCTCATGCCTTGTAGTGTAGCGGTTTCTGGGCGGGCTCGAGATCAGCCGAATGACTTGGGGCAGGAGGGGCAGTCAAAAGTGAAAAGTGCCAAGCGCGAACAGCCCGTAGGTGCTGTCTTGTGAGCAAGAAAGTGAAAAGGAAGGGTCAAAGTCAAACACTCGAGCCTTGATCTTGGTTTTCCACTTTCCACTTTCCACTTTCCACTTGATTCTTGGCCTTCGGGTTGACCACCGTCTCGAGCGCCTTAACCACGGTCGCGTCGAGTTGCCCGGTGGTCACGGCGACGTGCAGTTCCTCGAGTGCCTGCTGGTGCGTGACGGCGTGACGGTAGGGTTTTTCGGTCGTCAGGGCATCGAAGGTGTCGCAGGCGGCCACGATTCGGGCGAGGATTGGGATGTCTTCGCCGAGCAATCGGTCC
>JAYURE010000796.1:0-8371 GCA_043756345.1 Deinococcales bacterium
AAGTTCGTTGAGGTAATTTTGCATGACGGACAAGGCTTTCTCTTTCCAGGGTTTGGTCATGGGTTAGGGTACTTCATCCCACGCCACAGAGATGCACCCCATTCTACGGCTGCACCCCATGAGCAAAATCGACAAACAGGCTTTGAGGTGAATGATAAGGTTTTTAGTATTGCAGGCATGGCAGCGAATTGGAGGAATCACATGGCTGAACTTGATCCCGAAACAAAGGCACGCATTGAAGCCGAAGAACGATTTAAAGCCGAAGTTAAAGCCAAAATTCAAGAAGAGGCCATCGCAGAAAAAGAAGCTCACAAACGAAAACTGGGCGCTGCTGCTTTTGATTCTATTTTTGGCTCTGATGTTTTTAAACCTGAATCTGAAAAGCCAAAGAATCTATCAAGTCAAGGTAGTGGATGTTTAGCCGGAATTGGTGTTTTTGCGACTATCGCACTTCCGTTCCCCTTGCATTTATTATTTCAATAGGGCTTTAACTATTACCCACCTTCACCGTTTCCCTCGAGCCAATTCCAAAAACCCTTCAACCTCGAGCGTGTTCACAACATCTTTGGTCTCGAGAGCGCCTTTTCTGGCCACCCGAATGCCGTAATTCAAATCATCAAATCCGTCGGTGTGATGCGCGTCGGTGTTGATCGCAAATTTGACCCGACCTCGGGCTTGCAGCACATCGCGCCAGTCCAGATCGAGCCGGTAGGAATTCGCGTTGATTTCGATGACCGTGCCGTGCGCTTCGGCGGCGGCCAGCACAGCCTCGAGATCGAATTTGTACGGCGGGCGACGCAGCAGCAAGCGACCCGTCGGGTGGCCCAGGATCGTCGTGAATGGATTCGAGACGGCCCGCACGAGGCGTTCAGTTTGCGCCACTTCGGACAGCGTGAAACTCGAGTGGACGCTGGCGACCACGAAATCGAATCCCTCGAGAAGATCGTCGGTGTAATCGAGTGAGCCGTCAGAAAGAATGTCGCTTTCGATGCCTTTCAAAATTCGGATATCGACTTCTCCTTGCACCGCGTCGATCTCTTGCCATTGCGCCCGAACTCGAGCCGGGGTCAGGCCGCCCGCGTAGATGGCGGTTTGCGAGTGATCGCAGACACCTATGTAGGTCATGCCCAGGGCTTGTGCCGCGAGCGCCATCTGTTTGAGGGTGTGCGCCCCGTCGGAATACGAGGTGTGAATGTGCAACATGCCGCGCATTTGTGAAAGTTGAATCAGCTTGGCGGGATCGGGCAGTGTATTCGGAGAAATCTCGAGAACTGACTGGTGTTCAGGTTCGCGCCATTCTGGGATGATGTACGGCATCTCGAGCAGTGCGAACGCGGATTCTTCGGTCGGTGTGACCTCGAGCGTTTCGCCCCGGTACAGGCCGCGACTCGAGAATTCCAAACCGTGCTCTTTGGCGTTTCTTAATGCACCCTCGAGCCAGGGTTTGGAACCAGTCATCATCAATTGCGATGCGCCCCAAGATTCCGTGCTGGCGACTTGAATCTGTGCGATCATGCCAGCAATTTTGGCCTGAATCAACCATGGATACTCTGGATCGTTTTGCGCCCCGAACGGCTCGAGCGATTTGAAAACCGCATCGCGTTCGCCGATCACGATCACGTCCAGATCGCCAACGGTTTCAAAGCCTCGGCGTAAACTGCCGCCCGGTTCGATCCGAGAAACGACGCCCTCGAGATGCGCTTTCAAGAATTCAAACGCGCCTTCGGCAACCGCCATGTGACGGCGTTCGGAATTGGTCAGAACGAACTCGGCATTCTCGAGCAATTTGGCCTGCGTGCCCGCACCGAAGCCTTTGATCGATGCAATTGTTCCGGCCCGACAGCCTTCGATCAACGCCTCGAGTGAGGTGATATCTGCGTTCCACAAGCTGCGAATTTTCTTTGGTCCCAAACCTCGCACGCGGAACAACTCGAGCACACCCGGCGGTACGAGACTGGCGGCATCCTCGAGCGGCCCAAAGCGACCCGAGGCGGCGAACTCGGTCAATGCCACGGCGAGTTGCGCCCCGATTCCAGAAATCTTCTTGAATTCAAACGCAACCAGTTCATCCCAATCGCCAGCCATGTTCTCGAGGACACGTTCGGCTTTGCGGTACGCGAGCACTTTAAATTCGTTCTCGCCGAGCAATTCCATGATGTCGGCGGTGGAACCCAAGGCGTTTACGGCATCTTTCTTGGTCATGACCCGAGCATAAACCAGTAGAAAGTGGAAAGTAACAAGTGGAAAGTCAAACCTCGAGCCTTTTCTTTCCTCTTGATCCCAAGATGCACCTTCTTGCCGCCAAACCAGCACCTCACGGGCTTGCGGCGCTAACGGGCGGGATCGCCACTTTCAACTTTGCACTTTTCACCAACGCCCTTAATTCCGAGTTGACGCACGGAATTGACCGGACTAGACTGCAACCAGGAATGATTTTCAACTCGAGCCGGATTTCGTGCCTCGAGACGAGCGGAGGTCAAGATGTGGATTTCAACCAAAGCCCAATACGGTTTACGCGCCCTGGTCGAAATTGCTGCCGCCAACGGCGAGGCCGTGTCCTTAAAACTGGTTGCAGAACGCCAAGACCTGAGCCAGCATTACCTTGAGCAAATCGCCAGCAACCTGCGACGCGCCGGATTCATTCGCAGCGTTCGTGGCGCATTCGGCGGGTATAAACTCGCTCGAGATCCATCGAGCATCACGGCGTTGGAAGTCGTCGAGGTCATGGAGGGCAGCGTCGCGCCAGTTTCGTGCATTGAAGATCCCGGCTCGTGCGTGCATGTCAGCGCCTGCGGCACCGAAGATTTGTGGCGGCGATTGGACAATTCGATCCGCAGTGTGCTGGGTGGCACGACGCTCGAGGATTTGATCCGTGAGGCGCAAGTTCAAGGCGAAGCGTTGCGGTTGCGTGAGCATGTCGCAGCGGGTGGGCAGGCGTTGCCGATGGTCAGTTCGGATTGAATCTCGAGGATTTCAGTCTTTGAGCGAATTGTACGCGCCTCGCAAAATCAGAAAAAACGGAATCCACCAGATCACATCGTTGGTCAGGTTGTTCCAAGCAAACACGAACGGCAATTGTCCGCTCGAGACGGCATAGACCATGCCCAATGGCCCAAGCAGCTTGCCGATGAACCCGACCAGCACGAGCGGCCAACCACGGTACGGATCGAACGCAGCAATAAAGTAGCCAATCGCGTAACAACCGACCATCAGCCCGACGCTCTGCCACAGCGGAAGGTAGGCCGGTGCAGTCATGCCCAGCAAATCGAATGAGGCTCGAGGAAACAGACCAACCCAGGTGCCCCACAGCGCGTTATACGCAGCGGCAGCGAACAGCGTGGGCTGCATCCAAGCGGCAGGTTTGTGTTTTGGTGCTCGAGAGAGAAACGCTTGAATCATCTGCTTGAATGGTACAGGCTCGAGGTGGTGAGGGATGCCCCAAAACTCGAGTCACACGACTTGAATGCTACACTCGAGCGCATGGGCAGAGATTACCTCGAGAAAATTTCTGCCGAACGCAAGCAGTTTATTTTTGACATGGCGAACGATGAATGGGTGGATCGCGTGGACGAGGCGACCAAAAAAGACGATGTGAAGTTCACGGCGCTTTCGGAAAAAATGTACCAGCAGCGCGTAACGTTTTTGGCGACACAAACCACACCAGCGCTCGAGTTGCATTGCTTTGCCGACCATTGGAATTGGGGTGGCGGTGTCGAAGCGATGCGACAACCGCGTTGCTGTTGTTCTGGCGTTCGGACCCAGAGTATGACTTGCAGTTCGCATCTCGAGATGACGTGCCCGATTACAACCGTGATGCTTTCGATTTGACGCAATTGATCCAAGAACGGGTTTCGCGTGGCGGGTATTCCCCGAGCAGTCTGATCGGTTTTAACCCGCGTCAGGATGTGCGGATTGGCGAACCGGTTCCGGGTCGGCGCGTAATTCCTGCACAAATGATGCAGGCTGTTCTGACCCGATAGTTTTACCGAAACTTTTCTTGCGACTCAAACCGAGCACATGGTCGCTCGAGGCGAGGTGGCGCGGTAGCAAGACTCGAGGAGCACGCCATTTTGCGCACGCCCAGTACAACAGAAAACCGGTATTCTTTAAGCACGTCAAGGAGGTGCTTCAAATGCGTGAGCTTCCGTTCATCAAGCCAGCAACTTTAAACCCAATCATGATCGGAGAACACGTTGAAGCACCCACAAGCTGACCAAGGATCAAGTTGACACCGCACGAGTTCAAGTATGCGCTCGAGATGGGATTTGGACGTGCAATTCAATTTTTGCGTTCGCACGATCCAGCACCGTATCAGGAAATCATCTTGCAAGCCTGCCTGAATTACACCGGCCTAAACTTACAGACTGATGGTGGGCGTCATGAATACCTTTTTGAAGCCATGCAGCTTTCTGCAAACCCGAGCGCAATTGAGCACAAGATGCTCGAGGCATTAACGCAGTTGGGTGATGACGGCGAAAGCAATCAGCAGGTGGTTGATTTGGCAATCGTTATCGCCAAGAACGGGTCCAGTCAGGCCAAGCAAGCCATCTTGGATTTACACCTCGCTGATCCAGAAGAGATTGGTCGCTACGGCATGCCTTGTTCCGAAGCCATCATTGAACTTGACAGCCTGCCCGGTTTGAAAATGGTGCTCGAGCGGTTTGGAAACGCCATACTTCTTGATTCAGAATTGGAGGCAGACGACGGCATTCTCGAGTTTGCTCAGGAAACACTTGGACCAGATGTGGTTCACAGTTCCCTCGAAGAGTGGATCAAGATTGATCCAGCCATTTCCGCTTTTGTTGAATCTGTTCGTCAGCAAGAAAAACATAGGCAGGCTCGAGAAAAGCATTTACGTTTAGGCGATTGGGCTTTCGAGCAAATGGCTGCATTTGTTGCAAAGCCTAAACCGGTTTCAGGTTGGCATGTCGCTTCCGGTTGGGGCAAACTTACATCCGAACAGAACCTGCAATTGGCTGCACAACGTCTCGAGATTTCCAAAAACGATCAGGAAGCATTGCCGTGGCTGGCGGTCTTTCGTCGCCGTAAATTCCCTGGTTCGATTGAAACAATCCTCGAGTTGGCATCATCCAGCAATCCCGATCTTGCCAACGCTGCAATTCAGGCCCTCGAGCACCTGAAAGATCCAAAAGTCCGAGATTTTGCGCTCGCATACCGAGGTTCGAGCGATCAGCATTTTGCGTTTGCACTCGAGCCGTTGCGACACAATTACATTTCCGGCGATGCGTCATTTATTTTGCATTTGATGCAGCAGATTACTGATGATGACGCCTTTGATGGCTATGCCAGAAACGTCATGGATATTTTTGAAACCAACCCAACCGCAGAGGCTCGAGCCGTATTGCTTGATGTGTATGCTCGCCTGAGGTGCCTGCATTGTCGTCCAAGGTGTGTTGAGTTGCTGGATGTGATTGGAATTTTACCAGCAGTAATTCTCGAGGAATGCAGGTTTGATGCCTCCCCAGAAGTCCGTGCCTGGGCGCAAGAAAAACTCGAGATGTGAGCAGATAGAAGAACCCGAGGGGACAGTGTTTGCGCCCCTCGAGTTTGATCTGCAAATTACTTGTTGAGCATTTTGAAAGCGTGATTGGCTTTCGTCCAGCCTGAATTAAACCCAACCGTGATCCAGATCAAGGCAAGTGGTTCGATCAAGCGGCTTTTGCTGATGTCACCGAGGTCCACGACGCCCCAGCCGACACCCTCGAGAAATTGCTGCACACTCGCTTTCGCGTCCGCGTCGTTGCCTGCGATAAACATGTCTGGTTCGCCACCGATAAATGATTTCGGGTTGATCATGGCGTTCGCCGTGATCGAATTGAGCGCCTTGACCACGTGCGATCCGGGCAGCCATGCTTGGACTTGCTCACCGGCTGAAGTGTTGAAACCGATGGACAGTTCGGGTTTTCCGCTCGAGAAATCCAATGGGTTGGTGATGTCCACAACGACTTTACCCTCAAGATTTTTTGGATCGGCGAGTGCGATGGCGTTTTGCGTGCCGTCCCAATTTGTGGCCAACAGGATCATCTCGCCAAATTTGGCGGCCTCGGCGTTGCTGCCTATATTGACCTTTGGGTTCTCGGCTGAGTATTCGGCAAGTTTGCTGGCATCTCGGGTGCCAATGGTGACGTTATGCCCGTGGGCCACGAGGTCTTTGGCGAGTTGTTGGCCGACGATTGCGCTTCCAATAATTCCGATGTTCATGGTGATTCCTCCTGATCGCTTCGAGTGTCCCTCGAGTGCTGCCAGAACTTTATTACTAGGTAGACAGGTCTGTATGTTTCTTGGAATACCAAAATAGACAGGTCTGTCTATACAATAGGTGTATGGCTGCCCCAACCATCCCCGAACCCCGATCACAGGAACTCAAACCACGCGAACGCATCCTCGAGACGGCCACACGATTGTTCTACCGGCAAGGCTACCGGGCGGTTGGCATCGACACGATCATCAGAGAATCCGGTGTCGCCAAAATGAGCCTCTACAAGCACTTCCCCAGCAAAGACGACCTGATCACCGCCTACCTCGAGCAAGTCAATACCGGGTTTTTCAACTGGGTCGAAAGCATCACCGCTGACCTCAAAACACCACGCAAAAAACTCGAGGCCATTTTTGACAACATCGGCGCTCGAGCCGCCAGCGTCGCTTGCCTGGGTTGTCCTTTTGGGGCCGCCGCCGTCGAATTCCCAGAGTTGGACCACCCAGCACACGCCGTCGCATTAAGTCACAAAACCCGAGTGCTCGAGTTGCTACATGACCTCAGCACGCAAGCCAAAGCCCGCGACCCTCGAGCCTTGGCCGAAAGCCTGATGCTGGTCATGGATGGCGCTTGGCAAACCGCCAGGATGTTTGGACCCACTGGCCACGCTGGACGGGCCTCAGATGCCGCTAGGGTGCTGATCGTAGCCCATTTGAAATAGAATTCAATGCAAGGTTCGCAAGCGTTGCAATCCACTGGCAACCAACATCACCAGCGCAAAAATCAGCACGCCCGAGGACGAGATGATCACGCTGAAAATCACTTTGATCGACTTGACCATCACCGCAGCCGGAGCCCACGATGGACTGACCCAAACTGTCAGTGCGAACAAAATGTTCTCGAGCCAATCCATCACGGCGGCATTCAATGGCACAAGGATCAACCAACTGCCAATAAAATCTTGGGATCGCAATTTGTAAAACGTGGTCAGGGATCGCGCCAGAATCAGACAAAGCGTGATCGAAATGAACAGTGGGAATCCAAAATCCCAGGCGAGAAATCGCGCATACAAATTTCTCGAGGCATCCGTGTAGGCGGGAAGTTGGCTTTGAACTTGCTCGAGGGTGATCGGTGTTTGCAAATCCAACGGCAGGAATCCGATCTCGGCTTTCATTTCCTCGCCAACCTGACGAAATGCGAAAACGGTGATGACGGTCAAGGCGGCAAACACCACAATCATCCACCAACGGGCGGACCAGCGCAGCAATACATCTTGCAAAGATTTGAGCATGACCTTCATCGTATTTCTCGAGGCGCGGCTTGAACTCGGCCAAGATCACGAATCGGTTCAGATTCTCAAAGCGAACAGTCGTTACGCCAACCCAACAATGCCAGCCTTCACGCGACGGGTCCAATACACGATCATCGGTGTGATCAGAAAAGTCGGCCAAAGCCAGGCGACAAACTCCAAACCTGGCGGCATGAATCGGGTCAACGAATTGACACTGAACGCCGACAGTGCAGCAATCGTACCGCCAAGCATCATCGTCAAATGCTGCGCGATGCGTTCACGGCCTTGGACACCACCGGCCCGGAAAATCCGCAGGTCAGTGCTCGAGAGCCATGCCGCGATACCACCAAAAACGATCAACGCAATTCCCAAACCCTGACCCCGAGCAAGCAGGCTGCCGCCAAAAACGATCATGCCAATGCCAACAACCAGCATCAGTGCAACAACAAACCAATCGATGCTCACCGGGACACCATTGCGGTTACGGGCGTAACGCCAGCCGCTCAAAGCCAAATATCCGCTAAAGACCCCGACCATCGCCAAGAAGATGCTCGATCCAAGGTAGGCGAGTGGCATTGCGGTCACAAAAATCACGCCCATGCCCAGCGTGAAGGCCGTGCCGCTGATGACATGAACCCGGTGCGGCACCGTTCGCGCCTTTGAGAGCACAGCTACGAAGGCCGAAATCATGACAATCACTCCGGCGGTGATGTGAATGCCAAGTAGCAAGTCACGTAGCATGAATTTTCCTTCGGGTCATGGAAGAACTATACCGAGGTTTTAAAAGATCAACGGCGCTCGAGGTCGTTTGTGCCGAGTTCAAACTTGGTTCAATTCGAGAAAAATGCTCTGAATCTGATCGG
>JAYURE010000797.1:0-2985 GCA_043756345.1 Deinococcales bacterium
CGCCAACGGCTCTGCGCAACCGTTCCACGGTTGGCGGGGCTATCCCTCTCCAGTCAAATGACCGGAGTATCCCGCCCCACGCCCCATTTCTATGAAAACACTTGCATTCACCTCGAGCCTCGCGCTCGTTCTTGGATTTGGTCTGGCACAAACACAACAACCCAAGCCAGCCGAAACCAAAGCCACAGAGGTCAAAGTCTGTGCCGCTGCACAAGACCCAAAAACCCCTGCCATCGCCAAATTTGGTGTGATCCTACCTGGACGTGCAGGTTGGTTGTTCAACCAATCCGAACTGCACCACTCGAGGTTCGCCTTTGAGGGCCGCATCGGGTATTTCAAACGCCTGCATGACGCGCTCGAGGCGCAAGGTGTGCGGCTCGCCATCTTGCCGATCCCAACCCGGCTGAGCATCTACCCGGAAATGCTGTATCGCAAGTCCGAACCGGCCAACAAGTACGAACTTGAACGGGTTCGCATCGCCTACCGTGACTCGGTTGAACGCCTGCGCAAAGAGGGCGTGACGGTCATGAACCTGATGGATGCCGCGCTCGAGTACCGCAAAACGAACTCACCAACCTTGTTCTTTCGCCGCGATCACCATTGGACTCCGGGCGGGGCGAAACTGTTTGCCCGATCCATCGCCAAGGCACTCGAGGGCATCGATTTAGGCGAGCGTGCCACATTCAAGACCGTCAACGCGGGCAGCGTGCCTTACGGTGGCGCACTGCCGTACTACCTCGAGCAAATCTGCAAAAGCAAAATCCCACCCGAAAGCCTGTCCCGTTTTGAAACCAAAGGCCCAGACGCCGAGCAACCCGTAGTTCTGGTCGGATCGGATTTCAGCGCCCCGAACAATCAAGATTTTCACTTCGCCGAATTCCTCAGCGAAGCCCTCAGTACGGGCGTGCAAAACCTGGCCTTACCGAACGGAGGCTTTATCGGTTCGCTCGAGTCATTCGTGCTCGGTGGTGCGTTCACAACGGGCAAACCACGCTTGATCGTCTGGGAATTTCCCGTCTCGAGCGCTCCGTATGACCAACCTGCGTTGCGACAAATCATTCCAACGATCAACACCACTTGCAACAACGATGACATCGCTTTCGTGGGTCAACCCGTGAATTTAAGCGCCCGCAATCCAGCCACCAAATTGCGCGACGATGCCCCAATTCGCGTGCTCGAGGCTCCGACCGGCGCGGGTTTTCAAGGCAGCAATTTCGTGCTTGGTTTGGATTTCACGGATCGCAAAAACCTGAGTTTCGATGTCAACTTGACTTATAGCGATAACAAGAAAGAAATCATTTCGGTGCGGCGCAGCACTTGGAATGGCAAGTTCCTGCTCGAGTTGAACGATGATTTCGGTGATTTGCAAACCGTCAGCGTTAGCGCCAAGAAAGGTTTGCTCGGTGGAGTGGTCGCTCGGGTTTGTCATGTGCAGTAAGCTTCACGCATCCACGAGTTTCATGTTTGCCGCGCCGTACCGTTCACCAGAAATTGCACCAACCGGAAAAACCGCCTCGAGCCTCGAGACATCTTCGGGACTGAGCGCGACCTCGAGCGTGTGCATGTTTTCTTGCAAGTACTTGACCCGTTTCGTTCCCGGAATTGGCACGATCTGATCACCTTTTGAAAGCACCCAAGCGAGCGCCAACTGGCCCGGTGCGATGCCTTTCTCGAGCGCGAGTGCTTTGACCGCCTCGACCAACTCGAGGTTCTTGAAAAAATTCTCGCCCTGAAAGCGCGGCAAGTTACGACGAAAATCGTTTTCGCCCAGATCGTCTGGGTGCTTCAATTCGCCCGACAAGAAGCCGCGCCCAAGCGGAGAGAACGGCACGAAACCAATGCCCAACTCGCGTAAGGTTGGCAGCACATCAGATTCGATCTCGCGGGTCCAAAGGCTGTACTCGGATTGCAAGGCGCTGATCGGATGCACCGCTTGGGCGCGACGCAAAGTCGCACTCGAGACTTCCGACAAACCGATGTGACGCACAACACCCTCGAGCACCAGTTCACGCATCGCACCGACGGTCTCCTCTATCGGCGTTTCAGGATCGAGCCGATGCAGGTAATACAAATCGATGTACTCTGTGCCCAAGCGTTTCAGGCTCGCCTCGCACGCCTGACGCACGTACTCGGGCCGACCATTGATGCGTTGCTCACCGGTCACGCTCGAGCCTTGCAAACCAAACTTCGTGGCGAGCACGATCTTCTCGCGCCTGCCCTGCAAGAACTTGCCGATCAATTCCTCATTTGTGTGCGGCCCATACGCGTCTGCCGTGTCCAAGAAATTCCCACCCAACTCCAAGAACATCTCGAGCACCCGCAAGCTTTCCGCCTCGTCCGCCGCGCCGTACCCTTGGCTCATGCCCATGCAACCCAAACCGAGGCTCGAGACTTCAAGTGTTCCAAGTTTTCGCAAGCCATTTTGAGTCATGACAAAACCTCGAGTTCTGGCAACGCCGCACGAATTTCTGAAAGCGTGATCGCGCCACGCACCACAGCCAGCCCAGACGCACCAACGCCAGCCTGCCGCACACCCGGCAACGCCTCGAGCCTCGCTTGCACCTCAAGCGCCGCCCGAATCCCATCAAGCTTGATTTGAAACTCGAGCGCAACTTCACCCTCGAGCGCACGTTTCCAGGCCCGCACGCCACCGTCCAAAATATCCACATCGCCCACGCCCGCCGCTTGCAAAAATGCGCCAGCCAACTCGCCACGCGAACCGTTGCCACAGACCACAATCACCGGACGATCCGCAGGCAAACTCACATCCACGCCATCCTCGAGATCGGCCAACGGAATGTTCACGACATCGCGCCCACCAGAAATCACTTCGAGTGGATTCGCCATCGCCTCGAGTTCATCACGAACATCGACAAGCACAGCATTCATTGGCAATTGATTCGGTTGCAAACGCTGCATGGTTCAAGTCTACGCCGGGTCAGAAAAACCCTCGAGTATCGGTGGGTACAGGGAACCCAAGGCAGT
>JAYURE010000798.1:0-2984 GCA_043756345.1 Deinococcales bacterium
GTGATGCACGACCCCCCGGTTCGAGCAAGCTCGAACCACCCCCCTACTTCGCAGGGGAGGTACAAAAGCTGGAAGCTCGAGTTTTGTTTCTGGGACGACGAAAACGATTAAGTCGGAGTCAATGGCTCAGACCACCACCCTTCTTGACCATAAGACGCACCTGGCGGGCATGGTCGCTACTGCGCAGGGTGGTACAAAAACCAAGGCTCGAGCATCTGATGAATTCCGAGTGTGAAACCAGAGAAATAGAGTCGATTCCAGTCGTAAATGCACTTATTCATGGGCTGAGTCGAGATGTGTCCCATTCTGGGGCGGCACCCGTAAATATCCACAAAATAAAACGTGTTATACTTTTTCCAAGAGGTAAGACAACCATGACGACAGTAAAAGAAATCACCCTCAGTGCCAAAGGCCAGATCGTCATACCCGTGGACCTCCGCGAAGCCCTGGCCTTGGAAGCGGGCGACAAACTGATCATTCGCCAAGACGGTCAAGCCCTGGTGCTCGAGCGCCGCCGCGATGTCCTCGATGCCCTGCAAGGCAAGTACGCCACACCAGTCCGATCCCTCGCGGCTGAGCTTCACGACGAACGACGGGCAGAACGCGCCAAACCATGAGCAGCAAACCGCTCAAGGCCGCCAAACGGGTGCTCGACGCGAGTGCCCTGCTCGCCTGGTTCCAACACGAACTCGGATTTGAGACGGTACGGTCACAACTCGAGCATGGTGGCGTGATCGCCGTGCCAAACATAACCGAGGTCATCGGCAAACTCGTCTCGAGCGGAAGATCACCACACTTTGAGGTCGAACGTGACCTGCTGGCCCTCGGGCTTGAGGTGGTGCCAATGGATCAAGAGATCGGTCTGGCCGCCGCGTCCTTTTATGCCAGACGCAACCCGTACAACCTCAGCCTGGGCGATTGCGCTTGCCTTGCCACGGCGGAAGTCCTCGGGCTCGAGGTGTTGAGTGCAGAGCAAGACTGGGCACGTCTATCAAACTTGCGAACCACGGTGCGTTTGATTCGGACCACACGAACTTAAACCAACAGCATTCTGATTTCAGCACTACCCGCCATGACAATGCTTGAACTTCTTGCCGCTGCCGCAAGGACAAGGCTCATTCCGGCCCACCTTCGGCGCGTCCCGTCGCACCGTCCCACCCGCCGAAAGCTCGAGCATGTTCGCATCCTCAACGCTCGAGCCTCGCGCTTTGTTTTCGGGTTCGAGCAACTTGCGAATCAGGCTGGCAACCGCCGTGACCACCTGAATGTTCGCCTCGGGCGTGCCGCTTTCGATCTGCTTGACGCTGTGCGAGTACGAGTCCTCAAAATCTTTCACATCTCGAGCCTTGACGCCCGCCTGCCGAACCTCTCGCAAATCCAGTGCGTGCGAAAAGACCATCATGCCCAAACCGCTTTCGTCCTTGTCTTTGGAATAAATCAGTCGCTCGAGCCCTTGACGATCAAACCCGAACGCCCGAGCGAAACCGTTTATCCAGGCTTTGGTCTGCTCGGGGCTGCCATCGCAACGCGGCGCGAACGGTTCGTTCCGGGAGGCGGGCAGGGCGATGCCATTGAAGTACCGGAACACCAACCCGACGACTTCGTTCGCGGATTTCTCGTCTTTGCTGACCGTTTCTTCGGTTAAAGCGGTCTGCAACCATTCGGTCGGATTGACCGGTTTGGACAGGCAAAGAATTCCATGCAGAAATCCATCCAACCCGATCAGATCGAACGCTTTGCCGTGCTTGTGCGCTTGCAGAATCGTCTCGAGTTTGTGAACCTCATTGCGGGTCATGGCTTGCAGCAGGTTGGACATGCTTAAACTTTAACCCGTGTCTTGCCGGTCAAGAGGTGCTGCATCAATCCTTTTTTCTGCATTTTGACCCGTTCAAGTTGACCCCGCAATCCCTCGAGTTCCGTGTCCAGCGTGATGAGGACTTCGGCGATACGAGACTGTTCCTCGAGCGGCGGGAGCGGAATATCCAGATCGAGGAAATCGCCAACCGCAATGTTTAGCAATCCGTGATTCCGTGCGCCTTCTTGAGCGATTTCCGAAATGCCTTGATTCAGAAAATTGCTGTCAAAATATTGCTTGTAGAAATCACCGTCAGCGTTTGGATTCTTCAGCCCAAAGCAAATGTACAAACTCGAGACGATTCCTTTTTCGTAACGCTCGAGGCGTTTGATCGCGCCGAAGTCATACCCTATCGAGTAGCTTTTGTTGTACGCAAATTCGTTTTTGTAAATCAGGTAGTAGTTTGAGGCATCAACACTGGCAATTCGTTTGTTGAAAATTTCACGCTGGTTGATCAAACCATGATTCCCAGAGATAGTCAGAACGTTATCGTTCAGTTCCGTGTTTCGCTGGGTGATGCGTTCAAAGATCGTTCGGAGTTGAACATTTTTCCATTTTTCTCGAGTTTCAAATTCCTGGAATCTTTTCTTTCCCGTCAGCACCGCTTGCATCAACCCACGTTTCAACTCGAGTTTCGCCGCGATCAATTTTCCCAGTGTCTCGAGCGCGTCATCCCACGCGGTCAGGACTTCAGCAATTTTGACTTGCTCCTCGAGCGGAGGAACCAAGTAGCTCCTGTTTAAGTTTGACTGTTCTATCGTCAAATTTAAACCGACCAACGGGAGTGAGGACAACGTATCTCACGCGGAATTCTGGAGTTCTGCGGTTTTTGGCAGAACGGAAGAATGCAGTCGGGAGATACTTAGAAATTTCAGGTTCGACAAAACCTCTTGACTCAGATTCGAGATGTTGGTTCCACCGTTCATCTCGAGCATTTGATTCTTGATGAATTCAGTTCTGAACTGATGCGCAATGAATATCGGAGTGACATCTTTTCTTTTGACACGTCCTCTGATCGTGAAGCCAAAAAAACTTATTTTCTCACCTCGAGTTTTTACAATCATGCACCTTCCAACAAGCGCTTTATTCCCATTAGATCGCACGAAAAGAAAATCGTCATCTTGAAGAA
>JAYURE010000799.1:0-2983 GCA_043756345.1 Deinococcales bacterium
CACCCTCGACAGGAACCCAGATGGGCCGATACAAAATCCTTCAGGCCCGCTCGAGTGCCGCGTCCAAATCGGTATCCTCGAGCCGCATCACCAGCCCAAATCGTAAAAAAGTCAGGCGAATCTCGAGCTTTGTGATTTCTGGTCTTGCGAGCCGTACAGCTTCGCGGTACAACGCCAGTTGCCGATGATAGGCGCGTTCTCGTTGCGAGAGTGATTCGGGTGGCAGGTCATCGGTTTTGTAATCCTCGAGCACCCAAGTTCCGTTTGTCTCGAGGTACAGGCGGTCGATGATGCCTTGCCAGGTCACGCCTTTGCGTTGAAAGGCGAATGGAATTTCGGCGTGATCCTCGAGCCGTTCTGTGCGGTCGGCGTACAGGTTTTCGTAGAGCGCCACGAGCGCCCAGGCCCGTTCGAGCAGTTGCGTGCGTTCATTTGGCGGGTATGGGTGCAGCAGGTATTGCGCCTCGAGCACGCGCTTGTGTGTCGGATTTTCGGGCGCGAGGTTCTCGGCAATCGCGTAATGCGTCAAGGTTCCCACAACCCGTTCGGCATCGGGTATGGCGAGCGGATCACCGGTCGGCAGGCCACTTTGAATCTCGTCGGTTAACTCGAGTGTTTCGTCTTCTTTGCTTTGCGCTTCGGGTGATCGTGTCGGTGCTCGAACCCTTGGCGCGGGTTTTCCGAATCGTGCTCGAGCCAGTTTTTCGTCTGGCCTAAACCGTGGCGCGGGTGCTGGGAGTTGGATCGGCTCGAGTGTCGTTTGTTCGCTGACCTTGTGTGTTTCGACGCGAATGCCGGGAATGCCGTGCTCGCCAGTCTCGAGTTTGAGCGTGGTCAGGAGTGTTTCCAGCCAGGCTCGAGGTTTGTTGGTTTTTGATCCGCTGATGATCAATCGGTCTTTGGTGCGGGTCATGGCGACGTACAACAATCGGTTGGATTCGCCGTCGCGTCTCGCGGCCCAGTGCGCGTTTATTTCGGCAAATCGGGTCGAGGTCAGTTTCGCGTGACGTTCGGGTTTGAGCGCGAGTTCGCCATCTGGATGTACCGCCAGATCGTCGGTGCTGTTGCGTTCGCCTCGTGCAATATCGAACAGGGCTGTCACACCAAATTCGAGCCCTTTCGAGGCGTGAACGGTCAGCAATCGCACGGCTTCGCCAGCCTCGAGCGGTTCGTCTCCTTCGGCCTCGGCGAATCGGGCGCGTTCGAGAAATTGCAGTGCGCTGCGCGGGTCACGCAGTCCTCGAGCGGCAAGTTGGAACAGTAAGCCATCGAGGTTCGCAGTCGCTTGTCGATCTCGGGTGAACGCGCTTGGGCCGAGGAACACCCAGGCTTCGGCGAGCAGGCTCACGGCATCATCGGCTTCACGGGCAAGTTCGAGCAGGTCACGCAATCGTTTCACAGCTTCATCTTGAGAAGCGCGTATAGCGGTCGGGAATCCTCGAGCATCGGTCAGCATTTCCTCGAGCAACGCGGGTTCAATGCCGATGCCGGGAAGCACGGCGGCGGCAACTAAGGCGGGGCTCGAGTCTGGTGTGACACGCAATCGAAGCAGGGTGGCAGCGTCTCGAATCTCTCGTCGGTCGTAGTAGCGTTGGCCTGCGACGGTCAGGACAGGAACGCCAGCAAGAGAGAGCGCAGCCTCGAGTGGTGGCAGTGCTGTGCGTGATCGAACGAGGACCGCCATCTCACTCCAGGGCGTGCCAGCGCGTTGCAATTCGACGAGGCGTTCGGCCAGAAATCTGGCCTCGGTGCGGCGGGCAATCTCGAGGCTGACAGCTTCAAATACATGCAATTCGGCGTGCGGTTCCCCATCGCCAGTTTCTTTGCGCCCCGAATTCACGCCGGGTGGCAATCCCGCCTCGAGAAATTCTGGGAACAATTTTTCGGCCACGCTCGAGTACAGGGCGCAGAGTTCTGGTCCGTGCCGGTACGAGGTCATCAATGGCTCGAGGCGATTGGCTTTGGCATAAACATCCAGGAAGGCGTTCACGTCGGCATCGCGGAAGGCGTAGATGGATTGTTTGGCATCGCCGACCAGCAGCACACGCTCGAGTTGCAGGCTCGAGAAGATTTTGGCTTGCAATGGATTGACATCCTGGAATTCATCGACCAGCAAGACGCGATGTCGTGATCGGATGCGTTCGAGGGCGCTGGGAATCTCGAGCAAACGCAGCGTTTCGAGTTCGACATCGGTTGGTCCGAGCGATCTTCCGGCGAGTCGGTTGACGTAGCCTCGGGCAGAGACGGTGTACAACTCGAGCAAGGCTAGTTCGAGTTCGGTCGGATGTTCTCCCGGCACGAATGGCGCGTAAACGCGGCGTTGATGCAATAACTCGAGTGCCTTCAGGGTGCGTTCCCAACCCCAAGCGGCGAGGATGGCACCACCGGGCGCGTCACGCAGCGCCACTTCAGCCAAAGCGCTCGAGGCGGCATCACGGAAGGTCTCGAGCGCCTCACCCTCGTCCAGATTGCCAAATTCCGGGTCGAGGCCGAGTGCGGGGGCGTTCAAGCGCAGCAACTCGCGGTAGAAGCCGTGAATCGTCGTGATCGTTGCGCTGCCAATCTCGCGCAAGGCTCGACGGTACGGCTCGAGTTGATCCGGTTTGAAATCCAGGTAATTGCCCTCGAGCACGACTTGGCGCAGGCCGGCCCGCAATCGTTCGCGCAGGTCAATCGCACCGACCCGCGTGAACGTCACCGCCGAGATTCGCCTGGCCGGAACGAACTGCAAGGCCCGCAGGTACTCGAGCACCAAACTGGTCGTTTTGCCCGTCCCTGCCGAAGCGGAACGGACCTCCAAACGGGTTTGCATCTGATTCGATGGGGTCGAACTCGGGGCGCTCACAGCACCTTCAGGCTACCAGGCTCGAGGATCAACCCCGCAATGAATCCACTGGGTTGCACGGGTATACTCGTCAGGCTCGAGGCACACAACCTCGGAACACTCAACATCACCGCTCGACAAAGGCTCGAGCTTGGAGGC
>JAYURE010000800.1:0-2975 GCA_043756345.1 Deinococcales bacterium
GTCGATCCGCAAAACCAAGCTGCTCGACATGCAAGGCGCAAACCAGCAAACCATCATGTTTGAGCACATCCGGCCATTGACTCGAGACTGGAAAAATCCGCGTGACCTGACCCTCAAACTCGGTTGAAAAAGATCCAGTCAAACTGGATACCTCGAGACCGGTCGAAACAAATTGTGCCGTGTCCAGCAACGTGAACTCGAGTTCCGCATCTTTGAGTGCAGCGGGAATCCAAGGTTCCCAAGCGAACTCTGGCAACCACGCGCCGCGTGGACGCACACCGAAGATCGCCTCGCAATCATCAGACAGCATTCGCAATTGACCAACAGCATCGGCTCGAGAAATCAACGGCAGCAACGGTGCGTAAACCGGGCCGCCTAAAAATTCTGCGGACGATTTCAACAGCTTCGCAATGCGTTTCAAAAAACCTGGTTCGTACAACGCGAACCACTCGAGTAACGCGCCAGAGTAATGCAGGTTCACTGGCACATAATCTCTAGACCCAGCGTGTTTCTCGAGCACCGCAAGAACCGGTTCATACGACGACACGAACGCCGACCGCATCGCATCCTCGAGATTGCCGACCGGTTGATGGTGATGCAAAACAAGTGCGATTGAAAGACGACTCAAAATCCTCCCGGTTGGCTCGAGCTTGAACGGGTTGCGTGAAGGGCAGGGCGCAGCACGCTGCGCCCCTACGGTTTAGGTTGAAACGGTTTCGGAGATGATTGGCTCGAGCGGTCTGACACCATCGCGCATCAGTTTGAAACTCAGGCCATCGGTTAAGGCGAGGAAGCTGGCTTTGATTGAATTCACGCCCGCACCGACGGTGGTCCATTGGCCTTTGGAATCCCCAAACGTAATCAGTACGCGAACATTTGCCGCCGTACCGTGATCGCCCTCGAGCACACGCATTTTGTAATCCAAAAGTTCTACTTCTTTCAACGCTGGGTAGTGACGCTCGAGCGCCATTCGCAAGGCTTTGTCGAGCGCATTGACGGGTCCATCGCCAAGGGCCGCCGCGTGTTCTCGGGTATCGCCAACCCAGACTTGCACGCTGGCCTCGGCCTCGGTGTCGAAGCCGACGAAATCATCGATCTGCGCTCGGAAGACTCGGACTTTGAAAAATTCGGGTTCGCCTCGAGCGACGCGCAAGAGCATCATCACGCTTGCATCTGCGCCTTCAAAGGTGAAGCCCTCATCCTCGAGTTGTTTCAAGCGCGTCATGGCCTGCGTCACGGCTGGATCTTTGCCCTCGAGTTGAATGCCGTAGGTCGCTGCGGTGGCAACCAAATTGCTGCGCCCCGCGAGGTCCGAGATCAGCACGCGCCTCGAGTTGCCAACCGTGCCGGGTTCCATGTGCTCGTACAGGCTGGGGTCGCGGCCCACGGCGCTGGCGTGCATGCCGCCCTTGTGCGCGAAGGCAGAGGCTCCGACGAACGGCTGCTCATTGCGCGGCGTGCGGTTGGCTCGGGCATCGACAAACCTCGAGAGTTCGGTCAGTTTCGCAACCCCAGGCACACAGTCGTAACCGAGTTTGGCTTGCGCGAGCGCAATGAACGAAATCAGGTTCATGTTGCCGGTGCGTTCGCCAACCCCATTGATCGTGCCTTGAATCTGCGTCGCGCCCGCCCGCACCGCCACCAGTGCATTGCTGATCGCCATTTCCATGTCGTTGTGCGTGTGGATTCCGACCGGCACGCCCAACTCGAGCACGGCTTTGACGCGCTCCTCGACCTCTTCGGGCATAACATCGCCAAGGGTGTCGCACAAGACCAAACAATCAGCGCCAGCTTTGACGGCCGTCTCGAGCACCGCCTGCGCGTACTCGGGATTGCCACGATGACCGGCGAAGTACAATTCGGCATCGAACACAATTTCGCGCCCGAGCGATTTGAAATACGTGATCGTGTCACCAATCGCCTCAAGATTCTGCTCGAGCGTGATGCTGAGCGCCTCGGTCACGTGACGGTCCCAGGCTTTCGCCACGAAGGTCACAACCGGCGTGCCCGCCTCGAGCAAGATTTTCAAGTTCGGGTCGTCATGAAGCGTGTAGCCTTTTTGTCGTGTGAACGAAAACGCCGCGAGCTTCGCGTTTTTGAGTGGCACATCTTTCATCGCCTCGAAAAAACGTGCATCTTTCGGATTGCTTCCGGGCCATCCACCCTCGATGTATTGCACGCCGAAATCGTCCAATGCCTGCGCAATTGAGAGCTTGTCCTCGAGCGAGAGGTTGAAGCCCTCGCCCTGCGTGCCATCACGCAAGGTGCAATCGTAAATTTGCAAGCTCACCTTTTTATCTACCGGACTGGTCATTCAACATCCCTCCTCTCGAGTTTTGACTCGGAGATTGTGACTCACAAGGACTGCAAGTTCGCAACCGTGCGTTCATTCACCACGTTACCAGTATTCACAACGGAATCAGGTTCGATCAACATGATGCAAACCTCATTCGCCGCCACAGGCCGGTGCTCGACACCCTTCGGCACGATGATGAACTCGCCCGTCTCGAGATGCACCGTGCGGTCCCGGAATTCCATCTCGAACTCGCCGGAAACCACGTAAAACATTTCATCCTCGAGTTCGTGATGATGCCAAACGAATTCGCCCTGAAACTTGACGAGTTTGACCGCGACATTGTTGATTTGCCCAACCACTTTGGGGCTCCAATGGTCTGTGAACAATCCGAGTTTTTGGGCGACATTAACCTTGTTCATGCTTCAGTTTACCCTCGAGCCGGTTTTCACGCCTGGGATTTTCGAGGCTTGCGTTTGGGTGCAGATTCGAGCAACAGGTTGGCTTCGATGCCCGCGATCAAAAATTGCAATCCAAATTCAAAACTGTCCGAGAATTGATTCGAGCGCAACTCCTCGCGCAAACGTGCGATGTTGGCGAGCGGCAAAGTCTCTGCAAGTTCATGAGCCGATTCGTTCGCATTCAAGGCGTTGTGATTCAACTCGAGCAGTACGAAACCGGT
>JAYURE010000801.1:0-2972 GCA_043756345.1 Deinococcales bacterium
ATGACCACGAACTTCACGGGAATGTCGTACTTGCGCAGCGTCGCCAGTTCCTGGATGTTCATCTGCGCTCCACCGTCCCCGGCGAAGGCGATCACGCGCTTGTTCAGGGCAATCGCGGCCCCCATCGCGGCGGGCAGTGAGAAGCCCATCGTGCCAGCACCACCGGAGTTGAGCCACAATCGCGGTCCCTCGAAGGGGTGCAGTTGCGCGACCATCATCTGATGCTGACCGACATCGGAGACCACAATGTCATCGGGCTGTAGGGCTTTGGAAATCATTTCAATCGCTGCGGCAGCGCCCCAAGTTGGGCGTTTGGGTTGGCGCGATTTCCAATCCTCGAGCTTCGTCCACCAATCATCAGTTTCGAGCTTGCCAGTGATTCCGGCGGTGAACGCCTCGAGTGCGGCGGCGCTGTCGGCATGAACCGGGATCAATGCCGGGATGAGTTTGTTGTGCTCGGCGGTGTCCACGTCCACGTGAATGATTTTGGCGTTCTGCGCAAAACGGCTGGTTTTGCCGGTCACACGGTCATCGAAACGCATGCCGACGGCGACCATGACATCGCAGTTGGTGATCGCACGGTTGCTGGCGACACTGCCGTGCATTCCGGGCATGCCGAGCCATTGCGGATCGCTGGCCGGAAAGTTGCCGAGGCCCATCAGGGTGGTGATCACGGGCATTCCAGTTTTGTGCGCGAACTCGAGGACTTGCGCACTCGCATCACAGGCTCCGCCGCCGACGATCAAGAGTGGTTGCTTCGCAGTTCGGATCAACTCGAGCGCACGTTCAACGTCACTGGCTTTCGGCTCGAGGCGGGCCGGAATGGTTTTTGGTCCGACGATTGGCGCATTCGTTTGGGCCTGTTGCACGTCTTTGGGCAAATCCACCAGCACCGGTCCCGGACGGCCCGAGAGCGCAATGCGGATCGCTTCGGCCACGGTTTTGGAAACGTCATCGGCGCTGCGAACCAGGAAGTTGTGCTTGGTCACGGGCGCGGTGATGCCGGTGATGTCGGCCTCTTGGAAGGCATCCGTGCCGATCAATGGGGTTGGGACGTTGCCGGTGATCGCCAGGATCGGCAAGCTGTCGAGCATCGCATCGGCCAGTGCGGTCACCAGGTTCGTCGCACCGGGGCCGCTCGTCGCCATGCAGACACCAAGCCCACCCGTTACTCGAGCGTAACCCTCGGCCGCGTGCCCGCCGCCCTGTTCGTGCCGGACCAAAATATGCTGGATCGGGCTGTCGTACAGCGCGTCATAGACCGGCATGATTGTGCCGCCTGGATGACCGAAGATGTGCTTGACCCCGTGGGCCTCGAGTGTTTTCAGGAGTGCTTCTGATCCGAGCATGGTGTTCCCCTTTCGTGCGCCTGATCGGTGCGTCTGGCTGGATGAACTGCGCTTGTTGTTGGGAGTCTAACTCGAGCGGGTGAGGCGAGGAGGAAAGAAGTGGACGGGAAATTTGGTTTTTCTTATGGTTTTGCTCGCTTTCGGAAAACAAAAAAGCCCTCGGGGTTGCCGAGGGCCTCGAGATCAGTGTGAACCGATACTACGCTGCGACCCCCGACTGGCGAGGTACTACTAGCGCAATAATGGCGGAGACGAGCTTCATCTGCGTTCACGGTAGCAGGGGGTTGGGATTTGTGTCAAGCGGTATTCTGCCATCGTGACGATTGAACCGCCTCCAACTCGAGCTTTTTTGTTCGCGCATCCCGCCAAGCACAGCCTTTCACCGGTCATGCACAACGCGGCCTTGGCACAATTGGGGATCGAAGCCCGCTATGAGGCTCGAGATGTCAAACCCGAACATTTGCGTGATGTACTCGAGGAATTGCGCGGCTCGAACGTTTGGGGCGTGAACCTGTCGATTCCACACAAGCAGATGGCGCTCGAGATGGTCGATTCAATGTCGGATGAGGCTCGAGCGATTGGTGCGATCAACACGGTTGTTCATCGAGATGGCAAATTGCATGGCCTGAACACGGATGCGCCAGGATTCATGCGTTCGCTTCTTGATGCTGGCGTGAATGTCCGAGGCTGCGATGTGGTGGTACTCGGTGCGGGCGGTGCGGCCCGAGGTGTCTGTTGGGCGTTAAAGCAGGCTGGGGCGAATGTCGCGGTTTGGAATCGCACGCCGGAACGCGCCCGAGAACTCGCCGAGGAATTCAGGCTCGAGGCGTTCCTGACGGACGATTTGCTCAAAGATGCGATTGCAAGCTCGAGCGGTTTGGTCAACACCACCAGCGTCGGTCTCGAGAACCCAGATGAATCACCGATTGCGGGCGATCTCTTCCCGAGCGATTGGGTCTGCGACATCGTGTACCGCCCACTCGAGACGAAACTCTTGCGTAACGCTCGAGAACACGGCATCAAGACCGTCGATGGTTTGGGTATGTTGGTCCATCAGGGCGCTCTGGCACTCGAGGCGTGGACTGGTCGGGATACTCAGCCCGAGGTCATGCGGCAGGCCGCTCTCGAGGCGCTGGGCGAAGTGTAAAACTCAGATCAACTCGAGTTTGAGGCGTTTCCCAAGCACGCTGGCAGCTCGCTCGAGGGTGCGTAGCGTCACGGCATGATTTTCGGGATCGAGCAATCGATCCACAGCGGAACGGCTGGTGTCCATTCGGGATGCCAGTTCGGTTTTTGACAGGCCAGCACGGGTCATTTCGTTTTCGATTTGAAAGGCAATCACGCGCTTGAGGGCCACGGCTTCGGTTTCGGCGAGCAACCCTTCTTCGGCCAGAAAGTCATCGAAGCTGCTGCCAATGTGTGTATTCAGGTGCTTTTTCATGCGTTCTCCAGGAGTTTCAGGCGTTTGCGGGCCGTCTCGAGCTTAAAACTCGCCCAGATCAATCCTCAGCAAACTCGAGCGTTTGATCACACCATTCGGAAACTCGAGGGTTTTGGTCACGGAATTCGGCACGGCAATCACGCGCAATCCGGCGGCGAGTCCGGCTTTGCTTCCGTTCGGAC
>JAYURE010000802.1:0-8281 GCA_043756345.1 Deinococcales bacterium
CTCGAGGATTGAAACCTTGTTCTCGAAGGTGTGACGCTCGAAGCAACCGACGGTCGGGCACGATTCATTTCGTGCTCGAGGATTGAAACTGATACGGCTTGCAATTTTTCAACATGCACGGTGTGTCGGGCACGATTCATTTCGTGCTCGAGGATTGAAACAACACGGAAATCAACCAGTACATCCGATGGGACGTCGGGCACGATTCATTTCGTGCTCGAGGATTGAAACTGTGATTTCCGGGTCAAGTGGCTACGGCAAGATCCGCTACACGTTCGTCAAAGATAAACCGCGCCAGAGTGTTCGATGAGTCTGCCTGCGCGGTAATCGATGAACGAAACCGACTGTGTCCAAAAATGTGTGCTTGAGCCTGAATTCTTTTTGGTTCGAGTCATTCTTTCGTTATAGACACTGATTTACGATACAAGTGTGTTCACTAGGATCATTCAATTGATTTTGATCGGCACTTTGACCGGGCAGTGTCTCGAACTTTCAGCCGTGCTTGAGGTGCTACGTGATGCGTGAAGCCCTCATCCAATTCGGCGTCCCACAAGACGAATGGTGGCTCGAGAGAATCGACGCTTGCGTAGAGAATGCCCTTCGGGGAATTCCTGATGCACTCGAAAATGTCCTGTTTATGGTGAGCAATCAATGGAGGCCAAGGGTGTTTCACATGTTTTACCTGCTCCTGTTCTGCGAAGGGAAAGTCGATAAGAGCATTTTCAGGGCCGCCGCTTTTGCGCTTTACCAGCATGAAAGCGAGAGGCTTTTTGTGTACTTCAAAGGACCGCAAAGGGTAGCCGATTTGTTCCAAGAATTATCAGAACCACAGTTGATTTCTGAGCCACTCACACTCTGGCGTGGAATTGCGAAACGGTGGGACCCAGGCCATAAAGCAATCATCAAGGGAATTTCTTGGACAACTGATCTGGAAACCGCTTGTTTCTTCGCCACGAATTTACACTCGAACTCGCCTGAGAACGAACGCTTTGTTGTGCGAACTGTGGTGCAACCTGGTGCTGTGATGGGCTTCCTTCATGCCCGGCAAGAAAACGAAGTTCTGGTCAATCCGAAGAGAATCAATTCTGTTTTTCTCGAGGATTTCAATGAAACAGGCAGGCGTATCAACACAAAGCACATACCGGAAATCTCTTCGGAATTGTTCGCAACGTGGAAGAAATTAAGCGAAACGCATTTAGCCAAAAGGCTCACCTCCAATGACGTGCCCAAGATGGTGCGGTAATGCCATGCAAAGCAACGCCAAGACATTCGCGTTCAAAGACAGCAGTGGCACGAAACCCAAAACGCATATTGAATACTCGAGGCTGACCAACCCAGCATATTAAGATTCGCAATGAACGCAATAAGTATGGCGGTGTTTGCCGTACCCAGTCCGCTGCGTTGGAACACATAATCGTGCGGGTGTCCTCCGAGACATCAGAATCCGTGCTGGGTTTTCGACATGACCGCAGATGCCGTAGGCGAACACTGTGGTGTGGAAAAAATCTTACCTACCCACCAGCCCACAACCCCTCGAACCTCAAATGACACCCAGATCGCCGATGGTCCTGAATCGGAATTTCTGCCACTGAATGACACGGTGATCGAACGGTTGATCGAATTGCCAATCGCAGACATTACTATCGATCTGGGTTACCAATCACGCATCGCCACAGATGAGGCAACGGTCATGCAATACACTGCCCTCGTCAAGGAGGATTATAAATTCCCGCCGATTCACATCGTTCAGGACCCACACGGGCAACTGATCCTCGTTGACGGTCACCATCGTTTGCGGGCGTATCAGAACGCGGGACACAAACGAATCTGGGCGCGAATCACCGTCGGAACTGCATTGGACGCGGTCGAGTTTGCGGCCACAGCGAATACGATGCAGGGCTTACAACTCACCAATGACGATAAACGACGCTCCACCCGCATGCTGTTGAGCCACCCTGCCTACACGCTATTGTCGAATCGGGTCATCGCCAGTCGTTTAAACGTATCTCACAAATTGGTAGCGGCTGTTCGAGCACAACTCGAGAACGAAAATGTGATCGCTCCAGTGACCGCCCGCATGACCAAGGGAGGACGTACCCAGCGTCCATCTACGCGATTGGAGCGGGCCACTGGGGAAAGTCCCAGTGGGGAAGGTGGGGCAGGCATGCTCGAAAATGCGCCCTCCCAGGTATTGGACGTGTCCGTTTCTGAGTTGGTCGAACCCACCTTTGTTCAAACGACTGCGCCAGTTGGTATCATGACAACGTTGCGGCGAGGACGATTCGCAGGCACCCTCAGCATTGAGGTAATTTGGATTCTGGATTCGATGTGCGTCCGGTGCAAATTCCCTGATGGTCTGAGCACTGATCGAATAGAGCTTGACGAAGCGAACCCTGATGCACAATTAGACCGAGCCATCCAAGCGTTGCTGGCCGGGACCTGGTCATGAATAAATCAGCTACATCGAACCATCGGGCATTACCAGTCCGGCTGGTTCCACTTTTTGAACAAGCCATCGAGAATCTAAAACAACTTGGGCCGATGAAGGAAAAACTTTTCGTCAACACCTATTCTCGGGCGTTGTTGAGCCACATGCTGAAATCATTGGATGTCAAGGTAAAACCCTCGCACATCGGCCAAGTCGTTGTCCTGAACATCTCAACTCACCCGAAGCGTTACGAAACCTACCACACGCTCAACACGCTCACCTCGAGCCTGATTCTGAGGGCCGCACTGGAAAAGCTCAGCGTTCAAGGCGAACATAGACTTGATTCGCGCTCGAGCACTTCAGCCTGGATCGTCAAAGAAAAAGTGAAAACGCTTCTTCTGGCAAGGCATTCACAACCGAAGGTCAAATCATTGCGACTTCTCCTTGAAAGGCTCGCAGAACCCAAACCCGACCGCGTGATCATTGTCGTACCGAAAAAACGAAAAAACTTCTACCGCAGCATCAAGGGCTACGAAATCAGCGTTCTCGAGCTTGGTCAGTCATTCGCGCCAGTTCACAACAATTGAAGGCGTTGAAAGCTCTGCCGCCGCGAGATGCGCGTGAACGGTTTGTTCCCTTCGTGGCGAACAAACCCCCAGATGAGGCCGCCCATGTAGGCGGCTTGAAAAACTCGAGCTTTTCTCTGAATACTTCGCGGAGAGTAGAAACCCGCGTCAAATTCGATGGCGACGACGCGCTCACCTCTTGTCCACTCGGCATCGGGTGAGACTTGATCGAGGTGAGTTGTAACCCGCCAATCTTCAGTTGGCACCCCGAGGTCTCGCCGCATCGCTGCAACACCCAAAAGGTGCCGGACCTTCGTCGGTTCAAGGTTTAAACGCTTTTGACTGATAATGTTGGTCCTGACTGGGTTTGTCACACGGGCGCTTGGTTCGACGAGGAGTTCCGAAACATGGAACTCCCGGCTGAGTGACCGTGGGCTGAGGCCAGTCATCGAAAGTGCTCGAGACAAAGGCAGGACAAGGTCTGTCTCGAAAACGGCTTGCAATTTGCGTGAGGTTCGCCGTCATGCCGCATCACCTGGAACAAGGCAGGACAAGGTCTGTCTCGAAAACGGCTTGCAATGGCTCGAGCGCCGGTGCTGCCGACCGCTGCATTTGAATTTCCCCGGTTGTCATAGGCATGATTTCTCTCTAAACGGTCTGGAACCCTGTTTTACACTTGCAAGGGTACTGTCCCAAATGACGTGTAAAGCGTTGCATCCTGCTCTACTTTTTTTCGTGAGGGCCAAAAAACCCATTTTTTTACACAATTGAAGAATCGTGTCCTACTCTACTTTTTTTGATGATACCAACATCGAATCAACCGTTGATCTGTAATGCATCGTGTCCTACTCTACTTTTTTCAGGTTTCTGTAACTTGGACTAAATTTATACCAAAATGGTGTATTGCGTCCTACTCTACTTTTTTTGATGCTAAACGCCATTCCTGCAACCGTATAGGTGTTAAGTATCATGTCCTACTCTACTTTTTTTGTCCTTCATTGTTTTTGACATGTAAAGAGATATGCCCTACTCTACTTTTTTCTTGATACCAATCATTTATAACGATAAAGACATACGTTCTACTCTACTTTTTTTAGTGTCTAAAAATCCAACAAATTCAAAACAATGTTAAACCCCGATTTTGATGCTTTGTTGCTGTAAACATTCACGACCTACTCTACTTTTTTGATTTAACACGTTAAATGAAGGTTTTAGTTGCATCTGTGGTATACACACAAATAGAATCTTAGCATTTCAAAGTCACCAGCAGTGGTGAAAAAAGTAGAGCCACTGTACTTTTTTATTTTATTTGCGCATCTTTGGCCGTCTCGAAGTCCGAGCTATTTTTGGAGGCTCGAGACCATTTTTTTTCTTCGTGCTACTCTACTTTTTTTCGTGTTTTTCGTTTCGATTGTGAACCGGAAATGAGAGTCAAAAATTTTGGCTCGAGGTCGGATTTAATGCGCGGGTTGTTTTTGGGTGGTCACGAGGGTGATTTGGAGGGTTCAGGGGTGCCTCGTGACGGGCTTTGTGGGCATTTGGAAGGCTCGAGGTGGGATGCTTGCCAGGTTTCGTTTTGGGTAGGTTCTGCATGGGTCGGTCTTGGGGTTGGGCTCACTCGTAGGGTTTGCAGACATTTTTCTTCTTTTGCGGCGAACCTTGTGCTTTCTTGGTTTTTTCCGTGGCTCGAGGTTACTGGCTCGTTTTAACGGCTTGCAGTCTTTCGCAGTTCCTTTACCAATTCCTTTACCAATTGACTTGAGCCCGTAGTAGATGTGTGTGCTTGCGGAACATCTTTGAAAAATGTAAGGATTTTGGTCACTCGTCTTGGCTTGCCTCTTGTGAAGTTGGTAGAGGAGAATTTGTGCCGGAATGTGGTTTTTTGTTCCAGTTGGCTCGAGGCGGGGCCAGCACACTTGGTTTTAGGATTTCGACTGGGGTTGAGGCGATTGGGGTGTTTCGAACTTACTTGGGCGATCTTTGGTAAAAATCCGTCCTGACAAAGTTGCTGGCCCATTTGGATAAAAACCGCTTCGCTCTCCGAGTTGCGCTCTGTTCGGAAGCCATCCGAGATGGCAGCGGCAAATTTCTGTTGGCAGGCTCGAGAGCGCCTCTCTCAAATCCGCAGGCAGGAATTTGAACTTTCAGGGTGAAGGAGAGCGGAGAGAACTTTTTGCATGGAGCGACCGACATGACTGGCCTGCGTTCGGTTGCCGCCCAGTTCGATTTTTGATGGAGGTTCCCGATTTATCTCGTGACTGTGCGACCCATTTACAATCAAAATCGAAAGAGGCAGGTCCGTTGTGAACGATGGCCCAGCCTGTGAGGGTTTGGCTTCCTATCTCAATCATTCGAGTCCTTGATCTGATTTCTGATTTTCACGCCAGCGGACCGCATCTTGAATGATCGCCCGTAACCTGGCCGCAGTTTCTTCGTTCACGTCGTTGCTTGAAATCGACTCCGCGATTGCTCCCTCGAGTTCACGCTTAAGCCTTTCAAGTTCTAATGTTGCTGCCGCCGATTTTTGAAAATCAAACGTGGATCTCAAAATGAATTCGAGAAATCCCAAAAAGACCACCGGGATGAAAAGTAGGGGATGACCGTAGCCGCCACCGGGCCAAGCACGTCGAGTGCAAAATCCTGAAACCAGTACACGAAGACCAGACCCGCAATCAGGAACCCGGTTCGGATGACTGCAATGAGTCTGGCAGCCTTGCCCAGGGAACGGTCCACAACAAACCAGATTTCATCCCGAATCAGCTTTCGAGAGCTTGGATTGAGATTGTTTTGTCTTGCAAGCGATTCCGCCCGCTGACCATACTCGAGTGCCTTTCGAGTTCCAAACAGGTCTCGAACGTCCTCACGTTTAATTTCGGTGATCAGTTTCATTTCGACTCCGACCTTTCGACTCCGACCTGACGAACAACGACTTTTGCTTGTAGGGAATCACTGCCAAGCAGTTTATGCCGACGATGACTGGGAATCAGGGGAAGGGCGTGTTTTCCATTGAGATTGGTCCGGGTCAAGTTTTGCTTTGCGTAATGGCTTTCAACGGGTTTCGAGGTCGAAGCTGGGCACGCCTTGTTTGGCCATCGATTTTCCTGAGTCGAGCAGGTACAGTTGGGCAATTGATCAATCGGCAATTTTGGAATTCAAGAGAAGTGATTGACCCGTTTCTGCTCCAGCAGGAATTCCAAGATTCTGAGGAGGGTTCATGGTTGTTCCGGCAGCAAGACCCACACTCTCGATCATCGAGGCCAAACGCATTCTCAAACAGGCCGGGATCGATGCGAGCCAAATCAGCGGGATTCTCGGCATCCGTGAAGAAGCCTTTGCTCGCATGAAACGGCAGGGTCACCTCAAGCCTGCTGAAAGTACACGGGTTGAACTGATCGACCAGACTTTCAGGCTTGCTGTAAGTCTTCTCAGTGATGCGGAAGCTGCGCGGGCGTACCTGCATTCGCGGATCATTGCGCTCGAGAATCGAACGCCGCTCGAGTGTTTGAGCAGCATCGGTGGGTATGAAAGAGTGCGGGACAGTCTGGTGGCGCAAGCCTGTGGCATGTTTTGACAGGATCGAATTTCACTGGTTTGATCTCAAAGATTGATGCGGGTTGGGCGTCGAGCAAATTCCGTTCTTTTTCAAGGTGACGGCGTTTGGTCCTCGTGTTGCTGAGTTGGCAGCCCATTGTCATGCTTTTCGAGCGACCGCGCATACTTCAAGATCATTGACTTCCGAACTCCGTGGCAGTTGTATCAAAAAATAGAGAGCCGCGCTCTGTAGCGAGAACGCGGCCTGGAATCCCAACCAACGATTGTAATGCCCCCGAAGCGTAGCACATTCCAAACGAAAAGTGCCGTCCCAGGCGACGAGATGAACAAAATGGGAATCCCTCAGGTACAGACCGCCTGAAGCCTGAACCGATCAAAAACCATGGGTTGCGAAGGTAATGCGTTTGAGCGTGAGTGATCCAAAACCTGACTGGATTCAATTCCAGACATTAAAAAAGGCGGCTTGCGACTTCTGGTAAGCGCGAATTTTGAGATTGCTCCAATGGGTGTGGTCCAAACTCAAGGGTGAACCTGAAACCTCATTGGTCAAGTTGCATCCTCGAGTTTTATCTCGGTGAAGCGCATCAATTGCTCGAGTGGAATTTCCAACGCTAGGGCGATTCTGCGGATGGTGGAGAATCGAATGTCGATTCTTCCCGCTTCGATTGCACCCATGTGTGGTCGTGGCACGTCGGCCATGCCTGCGAATTTTTCTTGTGAGATGCCTTTGTCACGTCGCAATTCACGGATGTAGAGGCCAAGTTTTGCTCGGTCGATGCGTTCGTCTGGGTCGTCTCGTTTTTTTGGTCCTGTGTGAGCACCGAATTCGGTTGGGGTGGGCATGAGTCAGCATGATGGATTAAAACATTGAGGTCCACTATTTAAAGTATGGTTATGTATAATATACATAATTCTTGGAGGTGAACCCACGAGGCAACCCAACCGATAAAACCCCAACTCGAGACCTCAACAAAACCACTCAACACGCCAAGTTCACATTCGGCCCGATACGTTCAGGCCGGGGGAGGTGCTTTACGCCAAAAATCCGAACAATGCCTACAAATCCCAACGAGAAACCAATCTGCTCGAGATGCCACAGCACCAGGGTCAACAAGGCTGGATTCCGTAATCACGGCGGAGGCCGAGCGCAGCATTACTGTTGTTTGGATTGCCGGTACGTGTTTCGACGACCTGGTGACAAACCAATTTCAGACGATCGTTCAGCAAAAGTGGTTAAAAAATTCAGCCGCTTGGCTCAAATCCGTGCCAACCGACCCGCCTGCCCAACCTGCAATGCTCGAGACACGTACTCGAATGGCAACCGTGAACGCGATGGCGTGAAAACCCCGTACTACCGGTGTGGCAAATGCAATCGCAGCTTTTCTGCCACAACAGATGGAAAGCTCGACGTCTTCGAATCAGTTCTTGATAAACCAATCTGGACTGAATCCATCTCTACCAACGGTGTTGATTCTGGGCGAGTAGAACCAATTTCAGAGCCAAAGCTTCAATTGCCCGATAGCAAAGAAGACTCACTGACAATTGAGACTCCAGTAAATGACCATCTATTGGAAGCTCGAGGTGTGCCCAAACCAATCATCGTTGGCACCATTGGCTTGCAGTCTTTTAAGGTGCAGACAGTAGAGCAACAACTGCTGATTGAGACGACAGAACAAATTAAAGTGACGGAACCAACCAATGTCGTGCAAGTGTCTGCACCAAAGTCTCCTGAACC
>JAYURE010000803.1:0-8253 GCA_043756345.1 Deinococcales bacterium
TGGTGATCCGAGCATTTCCGAGTTTGATTTCTTGAACGCGAATGGCGCGACACTGTTCTCGGGAAGCGAGAATGGCAGCAAGTTGTTTGATGTCGCAACCGGCACGGCACAATCGCTCGAGGGTAATCCGAAAGCCGCAACCATGCTTCGTGACGGTAGCAAAGTCGTCACGATCAATGGCGATTTCTTGGATGTCTTCGATTCAAGCACCGGCACTCGAGCAACCCATGTTGCCGCGACCAACCTGCCGGATGTCTCACAGTTCAATACTGGTGAGTACACACAGATTGCAAATTGGCTCGCCTCGAACGGGTCTTTGGCCTCGGTGGTCTCGAACGCCCGGATTTCCGATATGGAACGAAAATGCGAGTTGCAACTGCGTTCCCTGACCGATGGCGCACTGGTGCGCACGATTGGTGCAACCAACGAGAACCCGGAAGTGAAACTCGATTTGCAAGCGCAGGGCGGCACGCAGTACACGGTTACGGGTTCAGCCACAATCAATGGCAAGACATTCAGTGTTCAAGGTTCAGGCGTGGTGGCCGCAGTGGAAGTCGATAGCAGTCTTTCGGGCGGAGGAGCACCGCAAGGCATCGTGGACTTTCGAGACTCGAACCCTGTGCTCACCACGCTCGAGTTACGAGACGCGAATGGCAAACCCACCTGGAAGCTCGAGACCACGGTCGTCACCGCCGTGCGACCCTCTGGTGGATTGGGCGGCATTGTCGGAACGCAACTGACAGGGAGGCTCAAAAATTTGATTGCCACGTCCGACCAGTTTTACTTCACGTTTTACAACAAACGTTGAATCACTTCGAGATGTCACTTCTCGAGGGATCACGCACGTTATTTTTCAAGGAGGATATTATGCGAAATGTTTCCAAACTGCTGCTCGTCTTTTCACTCGCTTGCCTGATCACGGCCTGCCCCGCACAAGAAAAACCAGTTGTGCCGGGGAAACTCGAGGTGAAAATCAGTGGCCTACCATCCGCAACGAACGCAAATGTGACCGTGACTGGACCCGGTGGTTTTACGCAGGTCTTGACCAGCACGAAAACACTCGCGGATTTAACGGCTGGAAAGTATGAGGTGGCTGCTGCGAACGTCACAGCGGGCAGCAATTTCGGCGCGAGTGTCACGGGCAGTCCAGCGAGCGTGACCGCTGGAAACACCTCGAGCGTGAGTGTGGTTTACGAAGCGTTGCGGACCATCACGGGTAAGTTGATATTGAACAATGGCCAACCATTCACAGCCAGCAACTTTGGAGGCGCGGTGCTGAGTCTGAAATTGCTGGGCAGCACCGTGGACATCCCGATTGATGCAAGTGGTGGGTTTGTTGTGAATAACGTGCCATCCAGGTACTCCTTGGTGATGCTGTTCACCAGCCAATCGTTTCGGTCGGCCCTCGTGTACCAGGGTTTAACCCGGTCCAATCCGACCCTGACGGTTCTTGGCGGATCATCTGTACCTGTCCAATCCACTTTCGCAACCGTAGAGGGGAAATTCACGGGTGGTTTGGGTTTCAGTGCGACCTCGAAAGCCACAACGGAATTCACGGTGAGCGTACCGAAAGCGGTCAGTTCGGGCAGTTCCAACAGAGGGTCTGTAGATCCAACCACTGGGAACTACACTGCGTTCATCAATTGGGCAGGTGGCAATCCGATTGCCGCCACCATGCACGCACTGCAATACAGCACCAATGATACGAACGGAAAAATCACTGCCTTTGGTGGTTACGCCCAAAAAACGATCAACGTCGTGCTGAACCAAGGAACACCTATCAAACAGGATATCACCTTGGCACCGGTCAACAGCGGTACCGTCAATGGCTCAATCAATTGGCCCAACGGCATTACCACACCACAATATTCGGTGAGCACGACCTTGTATCTCAGTGGCTTGAACACCGAAGAGATCTTTGTATTTCCACCTTTTGGTTCACAGCCAATCGGTGCTGCACCTGACGGTTACGATCAGTTGGTGCCTGTGATTGCGGGTGCGAAATTGATTCAACGGGTCGGAATCGTAGAAAAACCCACTTCGGGTGCATTGCTTCCGCCGAAGGAATCGGCTGTTTGGAAGACGGTCACACCAGGTGCGACCATAAATATCGTTGTGCCTGCACCCATCGCTTTGACCGTCCCTGAATCCGCCGCCAGTGATGTGACTGGGAACACCAAGTTCATCTGGAGCGCTTTCTCAGGTGGAGTCCACGTACTGAACTTTTTTACAGGGATATCTGGAGTTCAAACTTCGATAGGAGTTGTGACTGCGGCCTCGAGCAGCACATTCCCGGACCTCAGCACCTACGGGTTTGGACTGCCAAAAGCAACGCCTTACGTTTGGTGGGTGTCTGGTGTTGCTCCCTATGCGAGCATGGATGTGGCGACGGACACCACAGGGTTGAATCTTCCATTTGGTCCGCTTTCAATACCAACCTCTGATGGCAGTTATTCCAGTTCAGGTTTCCAACCCTTCACCACCGCGCCGTAATTGAAGCTCAACACAGGTTCAATAACCATCTCGAGCCGGTCCGGTCAGCACTGACCGGACTTGAAGACTCCATCACCCGCAACCCGATTTTATTTACTGGTCGGTGAGGGAACGAACACACCACGATACCCAACATTAAACAGCCATCTGAACCACCCGGAGGAAGGTATGAAAAGACCATTTTTATCAATCTGCTTTCTCGTCACAGCGCTGATCGCTTGCGGCAAGACCGATCCGCCACCAGTCGTTGCGGCCAAACCGGTTGTCAATGACTATCCCGTGAAAATCCCAGACACCACCAAAATCTCGGATCAGAGCACACGGGATTCACTGACCACCTTTGATGCGACCAGCGGCACCATGAAATTCAGTCAGGCCACCGCCATCCTCGAGAACCTCAAAACCGATGATGTGTTGGTCAGCGAACCCACAGCGGCGGCCCCTTACGGGTACTTGCGCAAAGTCAAAACGATGCGCAAAGAAGGCACCGGCATGGTGCTCGAGACCGAACCAGCCAAACTGACCGATGCGATTCAGAGTGGCAGCCTGAACTTTGAGGCGGTCAAGCCGGACTTGCCCGTATCGGGCCAATCGACGCCACTCAAACCGAAACTTGGCGGCGGTGGCGGTATCAACAAAGGATTTCTGTATGACCAGAACGTGAGCGAAACAATTTGCCTGAATGACAACAATTGCGATGCGGGTAACATCAAATTGGATGGGCGCATCCGGGCATCCGTTGGACTGACGCTCGGATTAGGAGTGGATTACAAATTCCCCGCCTCTTTCGTTGCCTACCTTGAGGCGAGTGCAGGCGGAGATACTTTTGCAGACTTAAACGTGGCGGCACACTTCAATGACAATTTTAAAAAAGAAAAGCTGGTCAAAAATTTCTTCGAGATCGTGACCGTTTACATTGGTCCGCTCCCAGTCGTGATGTTCGTTTCGACCGACTTGTTTGTTGGTGTCGATGGAAATGCCCAGGGCGATTTCACGACAGGTGTAAGGCCCACCCTGACTGGCAGGATCGGCGCACGCTGGACAAGCAGCAACGGCTTTGAGACATTCTCGCCAGAGGCAGCCCTGAACTTCCGTCCTCCCGTTCTGAAAGCCAGTGCGAACGTAAAGGCGTACATTCGCACGGTATCGAGTATCAAACTTTATGGTGTGTTTGGGCCAGTGATTGACAGCAATGCAGGGGCTGGGATCGAGGCTGGCTTTCCACGCGATCCGTTGTGGACCGTTTTCGGAAACGCCTACTCCCGCATGGACCTCAAAGGAACGTTTCCTTACATTGATGAGCCCTTCGACTTCTCGCGGGTCTTGCTCGATAAGCGCTTTGAGCTTGGCAAAGCTGAAATCCAACCACCGACAATTGCGGTCAACAAACCTTCCACACTGGCCGTCTTCAAGAAGCCGATTGATTTGAGGCAGTTTTACAGCACGAGTGACCCGCAAGGTCGCACGGTTGCCGTCACAGCAAGTTCAAGTCGGGATGGGACCATCTCTACCAATCCCAGTCTTTCTGGTACACCCGGTCCGAGAACCGTGACGTTTACCGCCAGCAATGGTGACAAAACCGCTCAGGCATCGCTCGAGGTGGATGCGGTGAACAGCCCACCACAGATTGTCGGTGCTGGTACGAGTGCTTCGATACCGTTGGGCTTGCCAACATACTTAAGCGCTTTTGCTTCAGACATCAACGAGCCTCAGGACCGTTTGGGGTGCGAGAAATTGCGGTGGGCCACAACCGGCACGGATGTCTTGACCACTGAAACCGGCTCGAGCTTTGGCTGCGAACCGCGAATCGTTTTTGCAGATCAGGGCGCACGAACGTTCACAGCTACGTCCGCAGATCCCGAAGGTTTGACCACCTCGAACACGATCAATGTCAATGTGACCGTAAGGTTGGCAAAAAATCCGCCCGATGTGGGACGGATTGAGGTTCGCTACAGGGACACTAAAATATCGCCCGGTGATCTGGTGCTCAATCAGGACGGTTTAACGATCACTGCACCAGTGGATAACCCAGACAATAGCCCTGCAACCTTTGAGTGGAGTGTTGAGCAAATCATTGGACCAAACGATTGCTCTTCAACGCCTACTGAACCATGCGGTGTTTTATTTTTTCCACGCAGAATATATGAATTTAATCAAGACCAAGCTTCTATCAACTGGGGCGCAAGCGGTAACATTCCGAATTTCGAGTTCCCGACGAAAAGAGAAAAGGTATGTGAGGTTCCGTTTGGCGGAACCGTTTTGGAGTGTGCTTTTCAGAATGTTCAAAAGCCAGCCACAGTCACCATCACCTTATCTGTGAATTCACCAGTGGCAAATATCCAGCAGGTACGGACCTTCACGCTGCAAATCAGTCCAACAATCAGAATCCGATGATCTCGAGGTACGCATGAAATCATCCATCTCGTTCATGGCCGTGATCGTCGCAGCGGTTCTCGCCGCCTGTGGCGATCCGCCCGACACCACGCCACCCGCAACACCCAGCGGTCTGAAGGCCGAAGTGGGCGACAGCAAAATCGTGCTCTCCTGGCAGGCGAACAGCGAAGCAGACTTGAAGGGGTACGTGGTCAACTGGCGAGAATCGCTGACCAGTCAACCCGGCTCGAGCGAAAGCAGCACCGCCACGGCGACCGTGACCGGTTTGGTCAACGGAAAAACGTACATCTTCACCGTGAGCGCCACCGACAAGGTGGGCAACAAATCGGCGGCCTCGACACAGGTGATCTCGAGTCCGAAGGCAGCCACGGTGGTGGTGGTCGATCAACCACCCGCGAAACCACGAGGTTTGATCGCCACGCCACAAGATGCGCAGGTGGCCCTAAATTGGACCCCGAACGCCGAACCGGACTTGAAAGGATATGCCGTGTTTTACGGTACGGATGCAGCCGCGCTCGACAAAACCATGAACCTCGAGTCCACGCAAACCAGTACGGTGATCACCGGATTGAACAATGCAACGGCGTACTTTTTTGCACTCGAGGCGCAATCCAGCAAGGGACTCAAATCACTGCGTTCGGACACGGCAACCGCAACGCCCAAAGCCGTGCCGCTCTCACCAACACTGACCGATGTGACCATCACCGATTACGGCCCGAGCGATCAGGTGCGACAAGGGGCGGGCACAATTGAAATCACGATCAAAGGGGCGCACCTCGAGACGCTGACCGCTGCGCAATTGGGCAGCGACCCATTGACCATCAAATCCAAACAAACCGATGGCACGGTGCTCGAGGCGAACATCGCACACGGCGCGACGCTTGGGGCGCTGACCTTGACCGTCACGAACCCGGCTGGAACGTTCACGCGGAACGCCGCGCTTGAAGTGGTGAAAATCACCACCGCCGCAAATCCAAATTTAAACCCGAGCGACACCACCGGCAAAGGCACACCGAACCGTCCGTTCCGAACCGTGACCAAGGCTCTTTCAGTTGCGCAAAAAGGCGACACGGTGCTGCTGACGGCGGGCGTTTACAGCAGCGAAGAGACCTGGCCTCAGGCGGCAACACTGACACCACCGCCAGCCGCAAATGTTGCTGATGGTGTGACACTCGAAGGGCAGAGCGAAACAGACCGGGCCGCAGTCGTGCTGGTTGGTCCCGGCGCAGACCAGAATTTCAGCGGCTTGGTCCTGGCGGACAGCGCCAAAATCCAGAACCTCACGCTTCGCAACTTCAAGTACGGTGTGTTGTACGCCATCGGAAACCCGAACAACCCAACCGCGCAGATTGAGGTTCGCAAAATCGCCTCGAACTCGAGCTTTGATGGGATACACCTGCGCAACGCCAAAACCGCAGACATCTTCAACAGTGAATTTAACCGCAACACCGCCTCAGGTATTTATGCGGTCGGTTCAACACAACTGACCGCAACCGCCAGCATCAGCGACAACAACCAATACGGCATTGTCGCCGATGCGGGCGTGCAACTCCAGCTTTCCCAGACCAGATGCAACTCCAACTCCAAGGATGGGATTTACCTGTCCTTATCCAGCCTGACCGGTCAGCGGCTCGAAGTCCAGCAGAACAGCGGCAACGGTCTCAAAGCGTTTTCGCAGAACGGTGCGCAAGGCATCAGCATTCGCAACAGCAGCATCTCGAGCAACGCCAACTATGGCGTTTGGATTCAAGGTTATCCGGGAAATATCGCGCTTGGAACCTTCAGCGGAAATTTTACGGACATGCTGCTGAACAACAACGGGGCCGAACAAGTCTACGACGACCGGGACAGCAGTTCTTACTTTTTCATCAAAGCCCAGATCGGCGGCGCAGACACCCCGACAGGAGTGTTCGGCAAAGGAGCCACCCCTGCTGGCGTGACGATTGTTCAACCCGGCAACGTGATCTTGTTCAACGATCCAATCTGAGCAAGCACATTGCCAGCCAATTCATTCACGGGTCGATGAGGGAGCGACCGCTCGAGATCAGTCTGGCGCAATTTCAGGTATTCGCCACACCTCGGATCACACCGACCGAAAGGAGGGTTGAAATCATGCATCATCAACCGTGCATTTTGGACACCAGGGAGGTAACGCCATGAACGCACAGCACAAATCGCATCAGCCAGTCTCGAGATGGAGCACCGTGACCGCCATCCTGCTGGTGATCCTTGTCGCCTGTTCGCAAGGCAACGCGCCAGCCGTTGAAACAACCGTTCCGGGATTGACAACAACACCGGACGCGAACACACCAGATTTCACCGCACCAGATACGACCGTACCCGAGACTGACACCGGTGACACGATCAGCGACGACACCAACGTCCCCAGCATCGACGCGTTTGAAGTTAACCAAGAACAACTCTCGAGCGCCGGTGAAGTCACACTCAACTGGGACGTCAAAGGTGCGGACAGCGTGACCATCGACGACGTGACCGCCAACGCCTCGGGCAAAGGCAGCGCCAGCAGCAAAGTCGGCACGACCAAAACCTTCGTGCTGACCGCCAAGAACGCGTCCGGCTCGAGCACCAGAACCATCGACGTCACGGTCGGCAAACCGGGCACGAAAGCTGGCGTGTGGGAAGCGAACACCTGGAACGATGCGGTCTGGCAGTGAACGCGACCAGCAACACCTCGAGCGAACCTCGAGCACAAAGGGGCAGCATGAACACTTCAGGAATCCGAGGATTTTTTGTTGGCCTGATCGTCGTCACCTCGAGCCTTTCGGTGCTGGCGATGACCATTCCAAAAATATTCGTGGCGGGCCAACCGATCAAGGCCAGTGATGTGAATTTGGACTTCAGCGCCGTCAAAACTGCGGTTGACACGCTCGAGTTGAAAGCGTTGCGCTTCGGAACTGTGGCGACCGGTGTCAATACCGTGGCGAGCCTGAAACTAACCAACTCCGGTACGGGCAACGGATTGGTCAGCACCACATCTGGCACGGCGTTCGGAGCCGCCGGTGTCGCCGGTTACAACGCTGGCACAACCAATTTCACGGTCGGTGTCTATGGTGAAGCCAAAGCCAGCCAGAGTGGAACCGGTGTCAAAGGTATCGGCGGTGTCGTCGGAGGGTACTTCGAGGCGGTGGGCAGTGGCGTTACAGGACTTGCTCCAACCGGTGTTCTGGCTGTTAGTACCAAAGGTCAAGGCGTGATCGGTCGCAGCGCCACGAGCAACGGAATCTACGGCGTCTCGAGCAGCGGGTTACTTCGAGTGCCTGGTGTGCTCGGTGTGAATGACAATGCGGTTGGGCAGGTTGTTGGCGTGCTGGGTCAGGCTACGAACAGTCCAATCGGAACAGGTGT
>JAYURE010000804.1:0-2947 GCA_043756345.1 Deinococcales bacterium
CTTTGACAGAATATCGGGTGTCTGGTTTTAGCAAATTGCTGGCAGGGGCAAACGGTGTGATCTGGTTCTTGCCAAACGAGGGGACGCAAGCATTGGGGAAGATTCAAAACGGTCAGATCACGTACTACAACATGCCCCAAGGCTGGTCATCGACGCTCATCATCGATTTCACGATTGGGCCGGACGGTCAGGTCTGGTTGGTGCAACAGGCTGGTTTTCCTTCGGGGTATGCCAACAGCAGCGGAATGCTGAAGTTCAATCCGAGCACTGGGACCTTCGGCACGCCGTTTCGTGCTCCGTTGTTGGTCGGCAATACGAACCTCAACCCAAATGAGGTTTCGATGATCGTAACCGGCCCGGATCAGAACATCTGGATCACATATGACAACATCAATTACATCGCCAAACTCAAACCGAGCGATGGGAGCCTGATCGAAGCGTACCTCCTGCCGATCACCGAGGGTGTCTCGAGCCTCGGAGAGATGATTGTCGGACCGGACAATGCCATCTGGTTCCCAGCCCGCTACAACCGCGTCGGCAAGGTCACTTCTACGGGCGAAATCACGTTCTTCAACTCGGGTGGCAATACCTCTGGAATCACCAATGGGCCAGATGGCAACGTCTGGATGGGTGGTGGTGTGACCGTCCTCAGATGCACGCCCGCTGGTGTGTTCAGTCAATTCCAACTCAAATCAACCAATTATCCCAACTTTGAAGCCCTGACGGGTCAGCGTTTAGTGAAGGGTGGCGACAACAAATTTTGGTTCGGGTTTTCATACCTTGGGCGAATGGACACCAGTGGTAATACCATCAACATTGGTCTTTACGACCCCACCAAGTACGACGACAGGATCAGGGACATGGTTGCAGATTCAACCGGCAAGGTCTGGTACTCGAGATACGGCAAGATTGGGGTTATCACGCCTTACTAGGGTTGAGCACAGCTTCAGGTCGGTTGACTCAGGCCATTTTGGGTGCGTTTGGATCTGGCACGTCCATCAGTTCGGGTTTTTCGCGTTCGGGTTTCTCAAGGTCTGGCTCGAGCGTGTTCGTTTTCGACAATTTGACCGCCAGGTACTCGAGCGCCAGCCGGTAGCCTTGAACGCCCAGCCCAATGATCGCGCCAACGCAAACGGGTGCAACCACGGATGTGTGCCTGAATTCTTCGCGGGCATGGACGTTGGAAATGTGAACCTCGAGCACCGGCAGGGGTTGCCCGCCTATCGCGTCGCGCAGCGCATACGAGTAATGCGTTAAAGCGCCAGGGTTGATGATGATGCCGGTAAAACCGTGTTCGTTGGCAGTTTGTACCCATTCGAGCAGTTGCCCTTCAAAGTTCGATTGGCGGCATTCGGCGTGTACGCCAAACTCGAGCGCCCAGGTGCGGCAATGATGCTCGAGGTCTTGGAGTGTTTCGTGCCCGTAGACGCTCGGTTCGCGTGTGCCGAGTCGGTTGAGGTTCGGGCCGTTGAGGATCAGGATCATGGGCTGATTATGCGCTGGTTGGTAAGTCCTGAGCAATGCGTGGCGAATGCCAGTTCGAGAAGTCTGGCTCGAGAAATCTGGCTCGAGATATCTGGCTCGAGAAATCTGGCTCGAGAAATCTGGTTTGAGAAGTCTGGCCCGAGAGTTCATCTTTGACCTGGTTTTCATCCTCGAGATTCACAATGAGTTCAATGAGTCATGTCGCGCAAACCTTCGCCCATTCGGGAGCGTCCAAAATGAACAGGCGATTCACGTCAAAAATTTGGACCTTGAGCGGGTTCTCACTCGAAAACCACCCACTTGGCACTACGCTGTACAGATGGGACGCGGGCACAAAAACATGGCTCAAATGGCCCGAGAACTCGAGCCACTTCCGTCAGGCTGGTCCCAGATGAGCATCGGCGACGCCATGCAACTGTTGCACCTGCCCGAGACCTCAAGCGTGACCACCTCCGGGTTACGTCAGGCGCTCGAGCATGCCTTGGAACACGCCAAATTCGATGAGATTCCGGTCTTGTTGGGCGCGTATCGAATCCTCGAAGGTCATTTTGGTGGACCTGAAGGTGCAGCAACCCGACAGGACGATCCGACCAGCGCATCGTGGCCCTCCGTTTCGGCACAAGCGACATCTGGCGCTGGACTGGTCGCACTTGACCCGTGGGAAGACGATCCGAGCATCACGGTCAGTGACATTCGCATGATCGAACCCGCGAGCGCTACAACAGGCTCGAGCCTTCAAGCCGCATGGTTTCAGGCTGGGAACGATCCTCAAAACATTGTGATTGATGATTTCAACCTCAGCCAGACAAATCCGTTGGAGGCCCGAGCGAGCACTGTGCGACGTGCACCGAATGTGGTCAAGATGCGAGCGGCGAACAGCCCCAGCATGGCTCGAGCTTGGCGCATGAGCATTCCGGGTCTCTTGGCGGTTGGTATTTCCGGCCTGTTGGTGGTCTGGGCGTACCATCCGTTCGCTCAGGGCTTGGTCGCAAGTGTTTTTGGGCAACCACAACCTCAAGCAGTGGTTTCCGAATCGATTTCAACGACGCAGGTTTCGCAGGCCGAGGCGAGTGTGCAGGCAGTAACAAAGAATCCTCAAGTGTCTGTCCCGGCAACAGTTGAAGCCTCACCCAGCGTAATCTCGAGAGCCCCAGTGATGGTCCGTGCGCCTGAGGCACTGACACCTGAGGCACTGACACCTGAGGTCAGCACCGTGAATGCCGAGCCAAGCTTGAAGCCGATCTCGAACAAACCAAGCTCGAGCAAGCAAACCCAAATCAAACCAATCTCGAGCAAGTCAGCCCAGAGCAAGCCAATCTCGAGTAACCCTGCACAGATCAAACCAATCTCGACCAAGCCAGCCTCTAGTGGAAAGTGGCAGAAATACGTGAGTATTTCTCGAGCAGAGCGAGTGGCCAAAAGTGACGTGTCGGACGAGTTCGTAACCGGTTGGAGCGAAGCG
>JAYURE010000805.1:0-8229 GCA_043756345.1 Deinococcales bacterium
TCGAGTTTGGTCAGGCCACGCAAATCCAACATGGTGGTGCGCAAATGCCCAACCTTCCAGACGTGAATATGCGCATCGTTGAAACCAGGAAGAAGGGCGCGACCTTCGAGATTGATTTTTTTCGTGCTCGAATTCGTCAGTCCTTCAAGATCAGAGAGTTTTCCAACCGCGAGAATTTTTCCATCTCGAGTCAGCAATGCCTCGGCTGGATTCTGGCTCGAGATCGTGCGGATTGGACCGCCATGAAAAAGTTGGTCGGTCATGCGGTTGCACCGTCAGTTCCATTTGGTGTTCTGGCGAGGGCGAACATAGAGTTCGCCCCTACGCAAATGTTGTAGGGGCGAGCGACCCTGCCCGAAAGGTGCATGACTTGGGTCAAGACAACTCTATGTTCGCCCTGCTTTTGGGAACGCAAATCGTTAACGTACATCAGGATTCCTCCAAACAATCTGCACACCGTAATTCGCGCAACTCGCATCCTCGAGGTAATCCGGGATGATGCCCCAGACCACGTAACCGCGTCGCAATTGAATGCTTAAAACCGGATCGTTCAGTTCGCCACGCACGACGTGTTGCACGTACTGTTCGATTGACATTTCGCTCGAGTGTGCGCCGTATCCTTTTGGCATCGCACCCGCAAAATGGCCGTGCAACCCGAGGCGGCGAACCATGTCTTGCCGAGCGGCGTACAAGAGTTTGGAAAGCCCAAAGCCTCGAAAATCTGGCAGCACACCGATGTCCGCACCGTACAACCAGTTCGCGTCAGGTTGGTGCGTCGTAAAATAATTGTGACCAACCGCTTCGATGTATTTGTGCTGGTAATGCTGCGGGTCAAACTCGAGTTTCAGGTCGCTGGAGCTACCGACCACTTTGTTCGTGGCGCGTTCAAGCACCGCATGTTGACCTTCTGGAAAGGTACGAATGTGTGCTTCGTAATGTTCGGCGTGCATCAGTTCGTCAAAGGCAAGTTCTGGGAATGAGGCATGTTGAATCGCCTCGAGTTGCGAGGCCATCCAAATTTCGGATTGCACGATGATAAATTTACCATCGTCACTGGCGCGGAGTTTTTGGATTGCTTGGGTCATGAAAACCTTAGTGGAAAATACAAAGTGAAAAGAGAAAAGTAAACCCGGAAAACCTCGAGCGTTTGGGTCTTACTTTGAACTTTCCACTTTCTTCTCGCCGTCAGGCGTTCACCAGTGCGGGCACAGGTTCTGATGGCTCGGGAACTTTGACGAGTGTGTGCGCGTGTGCGGCGACGGCGGCTCGAGCAGATGCGGCGACGACCTCGAGTGCTTCGCGCAGGACATCTTCTGGGATCGTGACTTCGGGCAGGAAGCGGATGCAGTTGGTGTACAACCCGGCCCGCAGCACGATCACGCCGCGTTGCAGGCAGCCTTTGACGATCTCGGGCACGAGGTCGGTCCAGGGTTCTTTGGTCACGGGGTCTTTGACGAATTCAATCGCCATCATGCCGCCGACACCGCGCACATCGCCGAGGTGCGGAATTTCTTTTTGGAGGTTGCCGAAGATTTCGCGCACGATCCGTTCGACTCGGGCGGCCCCCTCTTTGGCCTCTGGTTTTTGCAAGAGTTTCAGGGACTCGAGCGCTGCAACGCAACTCAGTGGGTTGCCGCCGTAGGTGCTGCCAACACCGCCAACGTGCGGGCTGTCCATGATTTCGGCCCGACCGGTGATCGCGCTGATTGGCAATCCCGCGCCCAAGGATTTCGCCATGATGATCATGTCTGGCACGACACCGGAATGTTCGATTGCCCAAAGTTTGCCGCTGCGCCCGGACCCGGATTGGATCTCGTCGGCGATCATGACCGCGCAGGTTTTGTCGCAGATTTCACGGATTTTGCGCAAGAATTTGTGCGGCACTGGAATGAAGCCACCTTCACCGATGATTGGTTCAATCACAATCGCGGCGAGTGCCGAACCATCGACATAACTGATCAGTGCATTCTCGAGGTAATCGCAGCAGTAATCGAGGTAATCCTCCGTGCTCATGCCTTTGGGTGTGCGGTAGAGGTTCGGCAGTGGCAGGCGGTAGATTTCGGGCGCGAACGGTCCGAAACCTTTTTTGAACAGGCTATACTTGCTGGTCATCGCCATCGTCAGGTTGCTGCGCCCGTGGTACGCACCCTCAAAGACGATGATGGCCTGCCTGCCGGTGAAGCGTCGCGCAATTTTGACGGCGTTCTCGACGGCCTCCGCGCCGCCGTTGGACAGGAGCGTCTTTTTGGCGAAATCGCCTGGTGTCAGGCGGTTCAGTTCCTCGCAGAGTTCGACATAGGATTCGTAATTGGCGACGATGCTGCACATGTGCAACATCTCATCGACCTGTTTGTGCAGCGCGGCGCGAACACTTTCCGGCGCATGCCCAACCGCCAGCACTCCAATGCCACCGGCAAGGTCAATCAACGTATTCCCGTCAACGTCTTCGACCAGTGAGCCTTGAGCACGTTTGATCGAGATCGGATTCGCCTGTCCGAGTGCGCCGGTGACGGCGGCGGCGCGGCGTGCTTGAAGTGCGCTTGAGAGTGGGCCTGGAAGTGCGGTTTTCAAATCAATGTGAGCCATCAGAAAATCCTCCTCGAGAAATAAATCGTAGGGGCGAACCCTGTGTTCGCCCTGCATCACGAAATCGTTTATCTCGAGGTGGGCGGAGGGATCGCCAGTTCTTGCCAGCAGCGCAGCAAACGCCCAAGCACCGTTGTCGGGTGCTCGAGGGTTCTGGAGGTTGCCGAGATCATGTTGCGACGAGTCTAGCAGGTTTGCTGTGGCATCAAGTGTGTTGCGAATGCAAAAAACCCGGCGGCTCGAGGCTGACCGGGTTTGCTTTTTACTTTTTACTTTCAACTTTTTACTTTCAACTTTGCACTTTCAACTGGCTTTCAAAACTCGAGCGTGCGTGCTGGTCCTGCGCTGACTGGGGATTTCACACCGCTGGATTTCGTGCTGTTACCCTCCATGCGTGGAATCGGGCGCAGCATGGTTGGGCGCACGGCTTGCACGGCGGCGGGGCGGATCATCACGGTGGGCATTTCGGTCGAGGCGGGACCGACCATCTCGAGGTGCAAGTCCAGGTTTTTGGTGGCGTCGCCCGCGAACAGCATCAGGTTGTAGGCAAGCAGCACCAGTGCGCCGAGTTGCACACCTTGCGCGACGGTGAACAGGACTCGGGTGCTCGGGGCAATCATTCCGGCGTTGCTGGCGACGTACAGGGCCACCATCTCGAGGGCCACCGCGCCGAGGCCGTAAAGCACGAAGGCGCTGGTGAACAATAGGCTGAAGGATTCTGGCAGCCGACGCAGAAAACGTGGCAGCAGCACGCCCACGCCAATCATCGCGCCGAGCATCAAGATCACGGTTGGGCGCAGGAATGGGCCATCAAAGCTGATCAGGTGGCGCAATGGAACGTTCAATTGGTGGATCAGTCCGGTGGCCGTCTCGAGGGCCAATGCGACCAGCAGTGCGGCGAGGCCAGCCCAGTAACGCGTTTCGCGGCGTCCCTCTTGTTGGCGCAACGATCCGCCCAACCACAGCAGAGCGGCGCTGCCCAGCAACAGTGCGGATTTGAACCAGGTGCCGATGCTGCCGGTATGGGTCAGGTCAAACATCGGGTTCAGGATTTTACCGAGCGTCCGTTCGCCGAGCACCCCGGACAGGGTGGCCAGCACGCTGGCCAGCGTCAGGGCGGCGGTGATGGCGAGCAGGATGCTGGCAATTCTGATTGGATTGAAGTTGATTCGCATGTGATCCCCCGGATGAACGGTTGGCCAGCACAAATGGTTGGCCGCGATGGATACATAATGAACCGGAATCTTTAAGTTCTCATTACTAGAATGTGAGATTTTCGGCATCCGTGATCTTCATGAATGCGGGTGGACTCGAGCAAGATGCTTTTCAGAACTCAAGTCCTGGCTCGAGCACGCGGTTTGAGGCTCGAGGGCATCGGGTTGAAGGTGTGGCGAGCCGTGGTTTGTAAGCCGACTCACAGCCTCCGCTTTCAGGTTGTGTATTCTGCTAAAAGCAGAAATTTGTCCCCAGAGGTGCTTATGGCAGAACTGAAGACCAAAGTGAACGAAGCCAACGTTCAAGAATTCCTCGAGACCGTGACCGATGATCAACGCCGCACAGACTGCCTTGCGGTCATGAAACTGCTGCGCAAAATCACCAAAGACGAAGCCAAAATGTGGGGCGCGAACATCATCGGGTTTGGTATATTTCGCCTTCGATACTCTAATGGACGCGAAATCGACTGGATGCAGGTCGGCCTCTCGCCACGCAAACAAAACCTGACCATTTACATTCACGGCGCTTACGTTCAGGGCGGCCTCGATACGCAAGAACAATTGCTGCAAGGGCTCGGTAAATTCAAGACCGGCAAGGGCTGCCTGTACATCAAGAAACTCGAGGACATCGACATGAGGGTGCTTGAGAAGTTGATCACGGCCTCGATCAGCGGTCTGTTGTGATGGATTACGCCTGCAACTCGAGCATCACCAATTCGGCAGGACAGAACGACCGGACCGGAACCGTGCTCGTACCCAAACCCCTCGAGACGAACGCAGTGGTTTGTTCTTTGATAAATCCCATCTGGTAGCGTTCGCCAAATTTCGAGATGCTGTGCAATCCCACACCGAACGGGGCTCGAACCTGTCCGCCGTGCGTGTGACCAGAAAGCATCAGCCCAACGGTTTCGGGCACGCTTGGCAGAATGTCCGGGTTATGCGAAAGCAACAAGGTCGCGCCGGTCGGTTTCGCATTCCGAATCGCTCGAGCAATATCGACCTCGCCGTGCCAGTAATCGTCCACGCCCGCCAAGTACAAATCGGGCCGAATTTGTGTACCCTCATTAGTCAAAACGCGAATACCAGCTTTCTCGAGCATCTGCCCAAACGCCTCGAGCCTGCCGCCACGATGCAAGCCGTAATCGTGATTGCCCCAAGTCGCAAAGACACCCAAGGGCGCATTCAACCGGGCGAGTTCTGCGCTGAACGCCTCGAGCCGTTCGATTGATGTGCGCCCATCGACCAGATCACCGGTCAGGACGATCAAATCCGGTTTTTGGGCCAGTGTCGCGTCACTCCAGCGGCGAATGGCGGGCTCGCGGTGCCAACGGCCAAAATGCAAATCTGACAGGTGCGCGACTCGCAAGCCTCGCTCGAGCCTGGGGAGTTTGAACGAATGTTTTGAAAGCCCAAAACGGTGCGCTTCGCTCCAGGCATACGTTGGAACGCCACCGGCCAAACCCACCGTGCCGAGCGCAAAAAGTTGAAGGAAATGCCTGCGATTCATCCCCTCGAGTTTAGGGACGCAACATGAAGATTCTGCTCATGAAGCGTGCAGATCAGACTTTCGCCATGACGAGAACCGCATTCAGGCCACCGAAACCGCTCGAGTTTGAGATCGCGTACTTCACGTCTTGCGCTTTGGCTTGCGGCACGAAATCCAACTCGAAATCAGGATCGGATTCGCTCAGGTTCGCGGTCGGTGGAACCATACCGCTCGAGATCGCCTGCGCCACGGCCACGGCCTCGATGCTGCCCGAGGCTCCAACCGCATGACCAATCATCGATTTGGTGCTCGAGATGCTCAGGTTTGTGGCGTGTGATCCGAAGACGTGCTTGATCGCCTGGACTTCGGCCCGATCACCAATCGGCGTGCTGGTCGCGTGTGCATTGACGTAATCAATATCCCCCGGCTCGAGTTCGGCATCGCGCAGGGCATACCGCATGGCACGGGCCAAACCCTCACCGTTCGGGTGTGGTTCGACCTCATGGTGCGCGTCGGCACTGCGACCAAAACCGATGATTTCGGCGTACATCTTGGCCCCTCGAGCCCGGGCGTGTTCAAGGCTCTCGAGGATCAGCACGGCGGAACCTTCGGCCATGACAAAACCATCTCGAGCGCGGTCAAATGGACGGCTGGCAGTGGCCGGGTCATCGTTGCGGCTGCTCATGGCCCGCAATGCCGAAAATGCACCAATCGCCAATGGCGTGATCATGCTTTCACTCGAACCGGCCAGCATCACGTCCGCCTCGCCATGCTGAATCAAACGCAACGCCTGACCAACCGCGTCCGTGCCGGTTGCACAGGCCGTCGAAACACTCGAGGTTGGCCCGAGCAGGTCGTGCCGCATGGCAACCTGCGTGACGGCGGCATTCGCCATCAGCATCGGCACGGTGAATGGGCTCATGCGGTTGTAACCGCGCTCAAAGCCGATCCGCGCCTGAGCCTCCCAGGTGGTCATGCCGCCAATCCCGGACCCGATCAGTGCGCCGACACGCTCGAGATCGAGACTGGGCAAGTCCAGACCGGAATCCTCGAGCGCAAACTGTGCCGCCACCACCGCAAGTTGCGTGAAGCGATCCAAGCGTTTTAACTCTTTAGGTCCGAACCAATGGCTCAGATCGTTGTGAACCTCGGCGGCGACACGCACGGTAAACCCGGTCGGATCGAACCGACTGATGTTTTGCACCCCATTGCGCCCCTCGAGTTGCGCCCGATGAAATTCGGCTTGTCCCAAACCAATTGCGGTCACTGGACCAAGACCCGTGATGACCACCCGTTGCATCGCTCGAGGTTGACGGGTGTTAGTCATTGTGGGTTTGGCCTTGCACAAGTTTTTCGGCAAAAGCCATGCCAGAAGTATGTCACGGATTTCACGGATTCTCATGTTCAATTGTGATCAACAGGGGAGAGAAACCGAAATCCCCCTCCCCAAACCTTTGATTACCGATTCAGCATGTGAATGCTGCGCTTGTGCGTCGCCTCTGCCGCCTCGAGCATCAATTCGGCGAAGGTCGGGTGCGGATGCACTGTCAAAGCGATGTCATCGACGACCGCCGCCATCTCGAGCGCCAAGCAAGCCTCACCGATCATGTCCGAAGCGTTCGGCCCAACCACATGGACTGCGAGCACCAAATCCGTTTCGGCATCGGCAATCATCTTGATCATGCCTTCGGTTGCACCCAACGTCAGTGCACGCCCCAAAGCCGCCATCGGAAATTTACCGACGCGAATCTTACGGCCCGTCGCCTCGAGTTCTGCCTGAGTTGGACCAACCCAAGCGATCTCTGGGGTCGTGTAGACCACGCCCGGAACCGCGACCGAATCGTTGATGCTCGGTTTTCCGGCGCAGCGTTCGGCGGCCACCGTGCCATCCTTCATCGCCTTGTGCGCCAACCACGCACCGGGAACAACATCACCAATCGCGTAAATGTTTGGCACGCTGGTCTCGAGGGTTTGCGGATTGACCTCGATTGCACCCCGATCCGTGAATTTCACGCCCAACGCCTCGAGTCCCAAACCGGTGCCGGTCGGATGACGGCCCACGGCGGAAAGCACGCGGTCAAAAACTTCGACTCGAGTTTCTTTGGTGTCCAGATTCTCGAGCGTGACATGCAGGCCATCCTTTTTCTTTTCAAAACCGACCGCACCGGTTCGCGTGTGAATCTTGATGCCCTGCTTCGTGTATGCCTTGACCGCCTCTTTGACGATCTCGGCATCGGCGTTCGCAACGATGCTCGGCAACGGTTCGATGATCGTGACCGCGCTACCCAACTTGCTGTAAATCGTGGCGAATTCCACACCGATCACGCCACCACCGATGCACAAGAAACGCTCGGGAATTTTTTCTGGCACGACCAAGCCCGAGGTCGAATCCACGATGTCGTAGCCATCGACCGGGAACGCCTTCAGCACATTCGGCTGCCCACCGGACGCGACAATCAACTTCTCAAACTCGAGTTCCTGCGGGCCATCCTTCCCGGTCACAACGGCTTTTCCAGGCCCGGTGATTTTCGCCTCACCCTCGAGCATGGCGACGTTGTTGCCCTTCAACAACCCTTTCGTGCCGGTCGAAAGCTTCTTGACGATCTTCTCGCGGTACGCATTGACCGCCTTCAAATCCAAATTCATCTCGAGAATATTCAGGCCGAAATCGCCACCGTGCTTGGCGTTGTACACCTCTTGACCCACATGCAACAACGCCTTGGTTGGAATGCAACCAACGTTCAGGCAGACACCGCCCCAGAATTCTTTTTCGGCAATCGCGACTTTCAAACCCAATTGCGCCGCCCGAATCGCTGCATGATACCCGCCCGGACCAGCACCAATCACAAACACGTCATATTTCATGCAAGCCTCCAGTTTTATTTTGTGAAAATGCCCGAGGTGAACGAACCCGAGCATGACTTATGCCCGAGCAGCATACCG
>JAYURE010000806.1:0-2943 GCA_043756345.1 Deinococcales bacterium
CCGTTCACCAACCTCGAGTAACGCTTGTGCTTGCGCGTACAGACCGCAAATATCTTCGATCTTCTCAACCGCAGCTTCATCAGGTTCCGTATTCAACCAAACGTGACTGACTTGCGGACGCAGGTCCGTTTCCTTTCTTGCTCACAAGACGGCACCTTACGGGCCGTTCGCGCTTTAAAAAACGACCCATGTGACGCTCTGAAATCTGATCCACGATCTGACGTTTGATCACCTCGAACATCAGTTCTCGAGAAGTCCAATGACTGATTGGAGCGATCCAGGCCCGTCAGGTGCCGGTGTTGGATCAAGAACGGTCCGAAAGACTCGGTGGTTCACAGGCAAGGGCAGTGATTTGACACCATTGCTCAGCGGTGATCACACTGGGTGCACCGGGACGTTGTGCGTCACGTAAGCGCTCGAGAATGGTTGTGTTTGGTTCGTGCGGTTGGAGCCATCGGGTTCGCCAGTGCCGCACGGTGTTCCGGCAGGTGTTTAATGATCGGGCAACCTCGTGGGTGTTCAAACCTTCGTGTAAGGCCAGAATGATTCTGGCGCGTAGCGCAGTTTGTTGTGGTGTTTTGCTGTTGCGAATCAGCTTCTCGAGTTGCTCGTGTTCTTGGCTTGTGATCGGGACTGGTGGTGGTTTGATGCCTGGCATGGGTTCTCCTTGGGGTGTAACACCAGGAGTTTACCTTATTAAGTCACGCATTTATGCCAGCGACCACTAGTGATCCCACCTTTCATGATGATGTCGCACTCGAGTCGCACCGTTTTTGATTGGGCATCTGGTGAGGCCGGGTTTCCACTGATCGATGCAGGGCTGGTCATGATGAACCTCCGAACAAAGCGTGAGAAAGGAATTCTTGATTATTCACCAAAAATCGAATCGGACCTCATTGCGGTCAGATTGAGTGCTCTGGGACAGCTTTTTTGGGAGAGCTTACAGCACTCAGATCACAGCAGGTTTCCGGTTTCAAATGCGGTAAACGGACTTGCTATTTAAATCCTCTTTTTGAACACTATTCAATCGGGTGCAGAATTCGCAAAGGACGCTCGAGTCAAAGCCAGGACCATCAAGTGGCAACGGCAACAGGTTACTTGAGATCAGTTCTCGAGCGGACCGCGTCAGCCATGCATTCGTCGGAGAGTTGTTCGGCGAATTGCAAAACGATGACCAAAGCGAGTCTTGCTGGGTCTTCGGCGGGCTTGCCTTCGCTTGAGAACAGGTGCTTGAAATCGGTGGCGAAGAGATCGCCGAAGGTGTCGCGCAGGAGCGTGCAGCATTTGCCTTTGGGAAAGGCGGTTTTAGCGACCCACTTGGTATCTTCGGGAATTTGATCGGTTGGGTTGGCTTTCAAACTCATGATTGACCTTGGGGAGGAGATCAACGGTACTGCTGTTCAGAACTGGATGTATGAGTTTGCCAGCGGTATCAAAAGCGGTGAAGAACCACAAAATCTTGACTTATCAACCCCAGCCACCTGGACTCGAGATCCAGAATCCCAAACGCTCAAAAGCCCAATCGAAAGCACAAATCAAATTGTACCCAACCGAGACAACCCACCAGCAAAACTCCTCAAACCAAGCGGCGGAAAAGGAACATCCAAAGCGCCACCGCAACCCCCACAACACGCCACCACGCCGTATCAGACAGGGATCCGGCTGCTTACGCGCATGGGTGGCGCAACCCCTCTTGAGGTTAGCGGGGGATGGTCGTGGAAGCACATTAATCACGACACACAAGACCAGTTGACTACCACTCACTGCCGTGCAAGCAATTTTTGCAGAGCCTCAAAAAGCTGTTTGTCGGGATTTTGTGCATTTAGATCTAGCCGGTCAAACCCAACCAGGCCCTTTGACGAATGTATCCTGACACAGAATGAATCGCCAACCCAGTCGGTCTCGATCCTAATCTTTTCTCGAGACACAGCACGTAACAACGCAAACACGCCCGAACCACCATGCTGCAATTTGTTAGAAGGTTGACTGGGGATTTCCCCAGTCAACCGATCTTCTTCGATAGTGGCTGCATGACCACTGCGGGCAGGCGATCCCTGAATTCGCCCCGTTTTCGTTGTGCGAACAGTGACACGAGGAATATGTTTGTCCAATTCCAATTGTGACCTCACTCGAGCAATCGTTTTGTCCGAGACGTTCAATTTTGCGGCGATGGCACGATTGGCTAAATTTACGTGCTCAACAATCTGCAAAAACATGCTGATGGCCTTCTCTTTGTCGGCATTCGTCCGATGCAATCCATGTTTGGTATTGGCCGTGACGCAACGCGTGATCGCTGCTGCATGATCGCCAAAGGAGTACGAAACCTGGACAAACTTGTGCTTCAGTTTCTTGTATGCCGCAATGCGATGAAATCCGTCGACCAAAATGTTTTGTCCCGTGTCACGATCCCGTATGATCTCGACGGCCGGAAAGACTTCGCCCCGTTGAAGGGCCTCACAATACTCGAGCACCGTTTTCTGAGAGATCACAACACGGGATTGGTAAACTGGATTGATCACAATTTCCGCAATCGGCAATAACTGACCGATCAACACAGGTTTCGCCTCCAGAGCGTTGAGAGCGGATGAGGGTGCATGATCGGCAATGGCGTCAATATCAGAAACACTCGGGTTGGCGGTTGCCGGTGTTTGGCTTTTGTTCACGCGTAATTTTTTTTGTTGGTAACGCTGAGAATTTTGTGCGGCAATGGCTTTCATCGTCCCATGGTATCGATTTGGTACTACAAAATGCTCGAAAGTTGGCACGCGAGTTTGTGACGGGGTTTGCTCGGTAGTGCTACGGGAATTTCTTCCAAAAACCGCCAGACTTAAGAGATAGTCAGGCACGGAGGAACCCGTGGGAAAACAACGCAAAACATGGAGTCCAGACTTCAAACAAACCATCGTCCTTGCCATCCTCAGCGGTGAACTCACCGTTGCTGAA
>JAYURE010000807.1:0-8213 GCA_043756345.1 Deinococcales bacterium
CCATGATGTGAACTTTGTCGGGTTCGATCAGGTCCAGAATCCGTTGGTAGTGCGTGACGATCAGTGCAGAGAATTCGGGGCCGCGCATGGCATTCACGCCTTGGCAAACGACTTTCAGCGCGTCGATGTCCAGGCCGGAATCGGTTTCGTCCATGATCGCAATGCTCGGCTCGAGCATCAGCATTTGCAGGATTTCGTTGCGTTTTTTCTCGCCACCGCTAAAACCTTCGTTCAGGTAACGGTTGACCCAGCTTTCGTCCCATTGCAGCAATGAGAGTGATTTTTGGAGTTTGGTGTAGAACTCCATGAATTTCACTTCTTCGCCGGTGCGGGCTTGAATCGCGAGGCGCAAGAAGTTGGCGACGGTCACGCCTGGGATTTCGACCGGGTATTGGAAGGCCAGGAAGACACCTTTGCGGGCGCGTTCGTCTGGTTCCATCTCGAGGATGTTCTCGCCGTCCAAGAGGACTTCGCCGCGTTCGACGGCGTATTCGGGTGCTCCGGCGATGACTTTGGCGAGGGTGCTCTTGCCGTTGCCGTTTGGTCCCATGATCGCGTGGATTTCGCCACGTGGGATGGTCAGGTTCAGGCCTTTTAAGATCATTTCGCCGTTGACGCTGGCCCACAAGTTTTTGATTTCGAGTTCTTTCACATTGCCTCCGCTGTTCTGGTTGAACAGTGTTCTGAATCATGTCGATAGGCGCTCGAGCTTGGGTGCTCGCTCGCTGGTGTTCTTGTCGCAACCATTCAGAGTATCCAACTAGGAATGATTCCTAACTTGGGATCAGCTTACTACTCTCGAGTTTTAATCACAAGTGATCTGGTCGGGATTCGGCATGACAAAGCGCATCCCAGCGTGATAGTCATCGCCAGGATGCGCTCGAGTTTTGGGATTTCAATACCCGTTGGGGGTGAATGAACTCAGGATCGCATCGTTCAAGCCTCGGTTCACGTATGGCGCGAGCGCTCCTTGCGTCCAGCCTGCGACAACCACACGATCTGTTAGTCCGGCTCGAGTTTGCACGGTCAGACCAAGGGCGGCATCGTTACCGCTTGAGCCGAGTTCTCGAGTCCAGGCGTTTTGGTTTTGCACGAAGCCGCGTTGTTGAATCCCGTTGATGATGTTGCCCGTCCAGATCAGCGGTTGGGGTGCGTTCGTGACCACCTTCACGCTGGTCACTCGGGTTTCGCTGGTTCCATTCGGGGCGCTGACTTTGATCGCGTTGACTGGAACGAGTTCGTCCGCCGCGTCCAGTCCGTAGCCGACCACAAATCCTTGGGTTAGGTTTCCGGTGCTGACAACGGGGTTGGTTTGGAATTGAGCATCGTTGAACAATCCGCCGACGACGACCTCGCCGTAACTGGATCGGTAGGCCGCTGGAATCGCGGCGATGCTCGAGGGGATGGCGTAAGCGGTTCCGCCATTGCTGACCGCGAGCAGGCTGAGGATGGGGCTGCTCGGTGCGTTGGTCAGGTCGCTGCCGAATTTGCCGACGTAGCCGATGCCGTTTTCGCCGATCACGCCGTAGAGTTCACCAGTATCGTTGATGGTCAGGCCGCGAATGTTGCTGCCGTAATCGTTGCGTTGCCATTTCCAAATATCGTTGAGGTTCGCGGTGTCCAATTTGAACAGGGCAGCGAAGACGTACCCACTCGTATGCCCACCAACGTACAACGCATTGCCAGAGACCGCCACCGAATGAAGTTGGCCTTGCTCGAGTTGTGGCGGGGTTCCTACCATCGCTCGAGTGTTCGGGAGCAGGCTTTGTGCGAGAACTGCGCCAGTGGGTGAGTATTTGATCACGAGTGGGTCTTTGTCGGCGTATCCGACCGCGTAAATGTTGTCGTTTGCATCGACCGTGACCGCTGTGAAACCGTCCGGGCCTGCGGTGCCATCTTGTACCACCCAGCTTGGTTGGCTCGAGTTGACTGGGAATTTGGCGATCCAGTAATCGGTGCTGCCTTTGAGGTTCGCGCCGAAAACGCCGCTGGTGTTGCCGACAACGATCAGGTTGCCTTGCGAGTCGCTGGTCACGGCGAGGGCTTCGTCGCTGCCGCCATTGCCGAATTGCAAGTTGCCTGGGGTCAGCAGCACGCCGGAGGCGCTCAGGCGAGGTTCGGGAACGTTGGTCACGGTGCAGCCGGGGCTCGAGGTCAAGTTGGTTACGGGGCGACCGAGCACGATGACTTTGCTCAGACTGGTGCGTTGCGCCCGCAGGCAGGCCTCTGTGACATCGAACGGACTTTCGATGGTGTCTCGAGTGACGAAGCCTTCGCTTTGGTTGGCGAGAACAAACGTGGTTTTCAGGCGGATCGCGCTGGTGTTTGCCGTCAGCCAAACCCTCGGGACGCGCCATGCGAGCGTGACGGTCGCGGTGTTGTTCGTTCCAGGTTCGACGTTGCGGGCGTACTGCCCATTGCCGAGCGTTCCGTGCGCCACGAAGCCGTAATCGAGCAATCGCAATTGGTTGTTCAGGCCGCTCTGTTTAATGATCGTTTGCACCCGCAGCACCTCGTCGGATGTGAAGGCTTGGAAGTCCGCCTCGTTGATCGAGTTGATCTTGCCGCGTTGATGGACCGGGATCACGCTGAGCGCCGCGTTCGCATTCGGGGCTTCCTCGGTCGATGAGGTCACGCTCAGGCCATTCACGGCGGTCTGTGCAATTCCTGAAGTCGTCAGGCTCGAGCCGGTGACGATGCTGGCGGCGTACAGCGTCAGGTTGTCGAAGCGTTCGCCATTGCTTGGATTGCTGATCGAGAACGTGCTGCTAATTTGTCCAAAATCTCCGCCGAGCGTGTCGTATGACGTTCTGAGGTGCGTGAAAACTGGGGCTTTCTTGTCGCCACCGCTCAAGTATTGGCTGCTGCTCGAGCCGGTGTAGCCAGTGCTTGGTGTCAGGTCACTGGTGACTTCGAGGACGCGCACGCCGCTCGAGGTGGCGGCTTGACAGGCCCCAAGGTAAATCGTTGGAATGCGTTTCTGGCCGGTGTTCAGAACGTTCGTATCGTTCGAGGCGAGCGTGGCGTTCTCTTCGGCGTTGCAGCCGATGCCTTGGGCTTTCAACGCCCAATCGCTCGTTTGATCCGGTGCTGGCACAAGCATCGAGTAAGTGCCATCTGCGGCGGTCACGGCACGGTTTCGGGCAATGCGAACCGGATCGGTGGCGCTGGCCTTCAAGCCCAAGCCGCTCAGACCAACCGTATCGCTGCGGTTGCGAGCACCAACTCGAATGCCCTCGAGTTTCGCGTCGGTATCGTTGCGAACATCACCCTCGAGTTTGATCAAGTTGCGTGTGATCTTGCCGAGTGCCTGACCGCCGACAATGTTCGTGGAGGGCAGGCCGCCGTTCCAGGTTGGCAGCATCAATCCACCGCTCGAGGGTTCGCGGGTATCCGTGATCGTTGGCGAGAGCATCACGTCCGCATCGCGTTCGTGACGGACGCGCATGTTGACTTTGCCATCGGATTTGACTCGAGCGGCAGCAATCCATTTTGGGGTCGCCTGCGTGGTGTCCAGTCCAAGTACCACCAGGTTTTTGTACAGCCTTGAATCGTCGAGGGCGAACGGAACCACCTCGCCCAAATCGGTGATCTTGCTGGCATTCAGGTCGTAATCGAGCGAGACGGTAGATTCGGCAATTTTGGGGTTGCCGCATTTCATGAATCCGCTCAGGCCCTCGTCATCGAACGCCTCGAGTTGCGTGGCGGCATTCCCGGCGACACTCGAGGCGTTTCCAGTGTTCGGGTTGAACCGAAATTTGCCCGCGTTGATTGCGCTCGAGCCAACCTTGAGGGCAGCGGTACGGGTGCCAGCATCTTGTCGGTACTCGAGTGTTTGCTGGCATATCCAGCCGGAAGTTCCTTTGCTGGCGAGCGCGAGGGCCACCGTGTTGTCTTTTGGGACCTCGAGTTTAAACGCACCTTTCGCGTCAATCAGGCTCGAGCCGAGCACGGTTCCACTGGCATTGATGGCCACGACATACGTGCCCGCAAACGCGAACGTCGGCGTGACCTGCGATTGAATCCGCAAGTTTCCTGGCGCTTGAAACAATTCCACATCCGTCTCGAGGCCCGTACCGAGCGTGCCCTCAACCGAACTCGAGTTGGCACTCGATTGTTCCGTGGTTGGCGCAGTCGCGCACGCAGCAAGTCCGAACGCCAACAACAATGTCAAATGCAAATGCGTGAATCGCAAGGAGTCCTCCAAGTGGTCCGGCTCGAGCAAAATTGCTTCAAACCAGACTGAAATCCATTTTGCGTTATCTCGAGTTACGGATTTCTGACAACGATCCGGCGGTTCGTGCAAGATCCACAAGCTCGAGCCGGATCGTTCGGCGTTCCGTGCTGGCGCAGCCTACTGACGGGCGATGGTCAAGTAATTCAGGCGGAAACCAACTGAGGTCCGACCTGCACTGTTGACGGTGGGCCAGCGCAATTGCAGGTTCAGGCTGGTGCTGCTCAGACCGAATATGGAGTTGGTCTTGACCGGGAACGCCTCTTGCGAGAAGGCTGAAATACCGGTCAGTTCGGTTCCAGCATTGCTGACTTGTTGCGCAATTTGTGTGGCGTTCGCCTGAACTGTGCTCGTTGCCACCGGTTGTACCGCTCGAGCAAAATCGTTCGCGGTCAGGTTGCTCGAGGTGCAACCCATGAAGCTGTAGCAAGTTCCGATGTTGACCAAACTGATGTTCGATCCGGCTTCGGTCGGACCTGCAATGTTGAGCCCGAGTTGCGAAAAGACGAAATCGCTGTTTTTAAGACTGGTGTCGTTGCTGGAAAAATCCATGTTCAGGACAGTATCGCTGCCGCTCTCGAAGGTGCTGAATTGCTGCGCTGCGATGGTCCAGAATGGAATCGGCCCAGAACCGGTCAGGTAGGTCAGTTTGACATCGGCCCGTTTGCTACTCGGTGTGAGCGTGACGTCCACCACGACGCGACGCGCTTTGGCTTTCTCGAGTTTGATCGTGCCGTTCAGCACGCTGTCTCCGCCCTGTGAGAAATCGGCATAGGTGCCAGTGGCGGCAGAGTTCACGTTGACATCGATGTTGGTTCGTTCGAGTGATACCGGATCGAGGATGTTCATGCTGTACGCTTCGCTTGTTTTGTCACTGCGTTTCGGCACCAGCAGTTTGAAGACACCACCGGGTTTGTCCGTCCCAGCGGCATCATCGGCTGCACTGGTAATGCCACGTCCGAGCGCAATCTGTGACGTGTCCGCTGCTGCCTGCACCCAGTTGACTCGAGCATCAGCCAGGTACGTGCCGTCGTTGGCTTGAACGGCTCCACCGGCCAGGATGATCTCTCCGGTCAATTTGCCGAGTTGTGGTTGTTGCACCACATCATTGGCGGGCAAGCCAAGGTTCCACGTTGGCATCAGGGCGATTCCGGCGACCACCGGGCGATCATCGGTGATCACTGGTGCGAGCTTGACTGTTTGACCGGCCTCGTGGCGAACGCGCATCTCGAGCGAACCGTTTTTGTTGATCTGCGCCGAGCCTTTGAAGCGTGGGCGTGGGCCGCTGGTGTCCAATCCGAAAACGATACTGTTGGTGTACGTCCGGGCTGGATCGCTGATGGGCAGGTCACTGGAGAACTCGAGGTCGTAGTCGGCTTGCACGATGGCCTCGAGAGCGTCGGGGTTGCCGCAGCGCATAAATCCACTCAGGCTTTCATCAGCGAAGGCGTTCGAGTTGCCAGCGCTCGAGGTCGCAGCACTCGAGGCTGGTGCGCTGGTGGGCCTGCCGTTGCTGGCCTTCCAAGAAAAATTTCCAGCGTTGATGTTGGCAACATTCAGGTTCAGCGCGGCGATCTTTGCCGTGACTTGCACATCGGTGGGATTCTGATATTGCAAGGTTTGTTGGCACAACCACTTGCCGCTCGGTCCTTTGGTGGCGAGCGCGAGGGCGACCGCTTGACCTTGATTCGTGGTCAGCGAAAACTTCCCTTTGGCATCGATGCTGCTCGAGGCGAGGACTTCACCTGCGGCGTTGACCGCCACGACGTAAGTGCCGGTCAGAATGTTATCGGGTTCACCTGTGGCTTGAAGGCGCAATCCGGGTTTAGAGAACAACTCGATGTCCGTTTCGAGGCCGGTGCCGAGTGTTCCTTCGACGGTGCTGGTTTTGCTCGGATCACCGATGGGTGTTATCGGCGTGGTTGGGTTGGAGCAGGCAGAGAGTCCGACCATCAGGATCAGGCCGATCAATCCAGGTTGAAACCGAAGGTTACATTTTGGCTCGAGAAACACGCTTTAGTTTGCAGAATTTGCTGTTACGGATTGCTTACAACTGCACCATCAGATTCTCGGGCAGCACCAACAAAATGCGGTTCGAGCATCACGCGCCACAGCCATGCACCGTCCATTTCGAGACGGTATCGAACCTCGTTCCAGGTGGCGTCTTGCACTCCCAACAGCACCTCGAGCCCGAGGCGTGCGCCCCGCGTGTCGGGTTCTTGCGGGATGATCCGTAGGGTTGTTCGGGCCAAGTCAGTTTGCCCCCCGATACGCAATGCTTCAATCAAAGTCAATTGCGTTTCGACATGTGCCGGGTCGGTGTCGCGCAGCATCTCGAGGATCATCACGGCTTTGGCGTTGTCTCGCGGGATGTTCCACCAGGCTTGAATGAACGCCAGTTCGCGCCAGAGGTCGGCGGCCAATCCAGCGTGCTCAAGCGATGCGCCCGGATCGGTTCCGAGTGCGAGTTCGGCAAGGGCACGGGCGTACCAGGCGCGGGCGAGTCCTCGGGCATCTCCGAGTTCGGTCAGGTTTTGAATGGCCAGATTCGCGTGTTCGAGTGCGGTTTCCAGATGCCCGAGTTGTGCGGTGATGTTGAACAGGTTCGTGTGTATCGCGGCGATCAGATCACGGTACTCGCCACGTTCGGCCAGCACCAACGCGTGTTGCAGATGCGGCAGCGTCTCGTCAAAATCGCGTTGCGCACTTAAGGCCGTGGCAATGTTCACTTCGACCGTTGCCTCGCCGCGCCCATCGCCGACGCGGGCCAGTTGCGTTCGGGCCGCACGGTAATGCTCGAGCGCCAAGTCCGCATGACCCAATTGCCGTTCGAGCCGTCCGAGCGTGACCAGGGCGCGGGAAAGCAAGAGCGGATTCTCGAGGTCTTCGGCCAAAGCCATCGCACGGCTCGCCTGCGCGTGGGCCGCGTCCAATTGTCCTTGGCTGAGGTGGGCACTCGCCCGTTGTTGTGCCAGCGTCGCCTGCCAACTCGGATCGCTGACCACGAGGTTTTCGGCCTGATCTGCACGCTCGAGGGCTTCGGCGGCACGGCCCGCGAAACGCAGGCAGGAGAGCAGCAGACTCCAGGCTCGAGCCGAGGTGCTGGTTTGAATATCGGATTCGAGCAGCGCAATCGCGTCCGTCCAGCGTGAGGTGCGTTGATACAATTCGGCCAGTGCAAGTCGGGTTTCTCGCTCGAGGTCTGGAAAGTTTTTGACGCGGGTCAGGATCGGTTCGAGCGTGCTTTCGGCCTCGACACTGCGTCCGGTCAATGTGTGAATTCTTCCGAGCATCAACTCGAGTTTTGGGCGCAAACTCAGATCCTCAACTTCCAGGTCTTCTGGGAATGCCTCGAGCACCGCCCGAACAATGCTTTCGGCATCACCGAGCGCAAACACCGCTTCCGCTTGACGAGCGAACTCGAGCGCGTGGGTGGCGGCCAAATCTCCAAGTCCAGCCTGAGCGAAATGGTGCGCGAGCACACCCGGTTCGGCCTTTCGAGTCTCGAGCATTCCGGCGTAGCGTTCGTGCAGTTTTCGCAGCTTGCGGTTGCTGACGCCCGCCAAAATTGTTTCGCGCAGCAGCGGGTGCGTGAAACGGTAAACCTCGCTACGACCCCGGCGTTCCTCGAGCAAGAGTTTGGCGCGAATCAGTTGCTCGAGGTCATCGAGCACGTCGTCCTCGTCGCGTCCGCTGAGTTCGCGCAGTTCCTCGAACCCGAGGCTTTCCCCGATCACGCCCGCCACGCCCAACAAGGTTTGCGCATCCGGCTCGAGTTGTTGCACCCGGGCCTCGAAAACTTCGCGCAGGTCATCGCTGAGGTTGTCTTCCTGGCGGTTCCATTCCCAGAAGCGACGGCGTTTGAAAACTGCACCGCTCGCCACCAGGCCCCGCATGATTTCGGCGGTCATCCACGGGTTGCCTCGAGATCGCGTGGTCACGTGTTCGATCAGCGCCTCGTCGCAGGCCCCGCCGAGCA
>JAYURE010000808.1:0-2933 GCA_043756345.1 Deinococcales bacterium
GCGCGGACATGCTGGCGTGCGAAACGCTTCCCTGCCTGCTCGAGGCTCAGGCGTTGTTGAAACTGCTCGAGGACTTTCCCAAGATGACAGCTTGGTTCAGTTTCAGCGCGAAGGATGGAATGCACACAAACCATGGCGAGTTGATCTCGGACTGCGCAAGGACCCTCGATCATCCGCAAGTTGCGGCGATTGGCGTGAATTGCACTGCCCCGGAATTCGTGGCTGATCTGACCCAACATGCTCGAGGTGCGACGACCAAACCGATTCTGGCCTACCCAAATTCTGGAGAGGTTTACGACGCGACCCAAAAACGTTGGACGGGTGAATCCTCATGCTCGAGTTTTGCGAATCAGGCTCGAGGTTGGTATGAAGCTGGCGCTCGGGTGATTGGCGGCTGCTGCCGGACCTCACCGGAACATATACGCGAATTGTCTACCGTGATCGATTTGGGTGTCAACGTTACCTGGTCAATAGTATAGCAATGTGCGTTTTAGACAATAATATCCGTGCTGGAAGTGACCCGAAATAGGTTCAATGCTTTGACAAGCTGAACCAAATGCACTATCCCTCCCCCATTGCGTCCTGCTGGCAATTCTTAACTCGAGCACCACGACCACCGGCGCAACGTTGGCTGGTCTGGCTGACGGTGCTGCTGGGATTTGCAACCTCGAGCGCTAACGCGCAGTACGTCAACCGTTTCAACACCATCACCAGTGGCGCGATCACCTTCACCGGCAACACGCTCGGGCTTTCAAAGGCCAGCAATGCCAACGCTCCGGGCACGAACGGTTCGATTGGTACATTCATCACGACCGACACCAGCCTCAAAGACAATACGTACCCCAATGGCACCACCGCCGATTGGACCAAAAACAGTTCTGCCGCCACATTGGTCATTCCGGCAGGCGCAACCATCAAATACGCCGAGTTGATCTGGGGCGGCAGTTACGCGCATCCGACCGGCGCGGCTGCGACCGCCGAGAACGTCAAAGCCAGCATCGACGTACCGATCACCTTGACCCTCCCGAACGGCACGAGCACAACAGTCACTCGAGACACCGCGACCTCCAAGACACTGGGCACAGATTCGGCAACCACGAAACTGTGTACAACCGGGCCATGCTTTTACGTGCGCTCTCAGAACATCACCAGCATCGTACAGGCGGCGGGCGCAGGCGTTTACGTGGTCGGCGGCGTGCCCGCCACGCAAGCCACCACGGAAGACAATTCCAACACCGCCGGATGGACGCTCGCGGTGGTTTACGAAAAATCTGGATTGCCCTCAAGAAACCTGACGGTCTTCGTCGGTGCAGAGGTTGGCGGCGGCGCGGCGGCACAGATCAGTGGGTTCTGCACGCCAGCCTCGAGCACGCGAACCGGACGGTTGCTGGTCTCAGCGATGGAGGGTGACGCCGGATTGGGTGGCGATCAAATGAAATTCGGACCGACAACGGCAACACTGACGGCGCTCTCTGGCCCGAACAATCCGGTTAGCAATTTTTTTGCCGGTCAGATCAACATCGGCAACGAGACGGTTCCAGCCAACACCGGCAAGATCGACACGACCGGATCATTCGGCACGGTCAACCACAATGCGGCAGGCACCTCGACGGTCAGCGGTGGACGACAAGGTTGGGACATCACCAATGTCGATGTCTCGAGCACCCTCGGCAGCGGCCAGACCACGGCGTTCGCGCAGGGCACGACCAGCGCCGATCAGTACGTGATCTCGGCGTTGGCGTTGCAGATCGATGTCGGTGCTCCAAAGTTTCCGACCACCGTCAAGACCGTCGATAAGACCGATGCTCGAGTTGGCGATGTTCTGACGTACACGGTCAAGTTGGACAACGCCACGGGCACGGCGGATGCAACGAACGTGGTCTTCAAAGATCCGGTTCCGGCAGGCACCAGTTTCGTGGCTGGCTCGATGACGATTGATGGCGTCGCACAGGCGAGCGCCGATCCGACCAGCGCCGCCGGAGTGAGCATCGGCACGATTGCGGCGGGAACGCTGAAAACCGTGACCTTCAAAGTCAATGTCAATTCGGTTCCGGCGGCACCGGCCTTGGCGCAATACTTGAACGAGGCCAAATGGACGTACAACTACATCTCCTGCGCCGGACAACCGCAACAGGCTGGCAGCCTCGATACTGACAACGCCACCACCAAAGCGCCGCGCCTCGAGCCGGTCAAAAGCGTCAGTCCGGTCGGAGCGGTCAAACCGGGTGACACGCTAACCTACACGATTGCGGTGCCAAACACCGGTCTGGCTTCAACGTTGGGCACGACCTTCAAAGAGACAATTCCGACAGGCACGACCTACGTTGCGGGCAGCACAACCTTGAACGGAACCGCCGTGGCCGATGCGACCGGCGCGATGCCGTACCTGAGTGCGACCACCATCAACAGTGCAGGCTCGAGCGCCGGTTCGATTGCAGCGGGCGCGAGCGCAACTGTGGTCTTCAAAGTCAAGGTCAACTCGAGCACCTTGGGCACAATCACGAACACCGCGAGCATCGATCAGGATGGCAGCGGTCCAATGCCGGTGGTCAACGTCACGGCCAGCAACACGGTCACAGCGACGGCTGACCTGAGCATCACCAAGGCGGACACGCCAGACCCGGTGATCAAAGGCAATACGCTGACCTACAAACTAACGGTACTGAACAACGGTCCCTCGAGCATCACTGGCGCAACCGTGACCGACACGCTGCCCGCTGGATTAAGCGGCGCGACTTGGACTTGCGCCGCCTCAGGAAGCTCGAGTTGCCCGGCTTCGGGAAGTGGCAACATCAGCGCCACAATCAACATTGATTCGGGCGTGGCGAATAAAGTCGTCTTTACCCTAACCGGAACCGTGACCTCGAGCACCAACCTGAACAACACCGCCAGCGTGGACGTTCCGAGCGGCAGCGTGGACAGTGACCCAAGCA
>JAYURE010000809.1:0-2932 GCA_043756345.1 Deinococcales bacterium
ATTGGCGGATGATCGCAATTACTCAAGCTGGGAGGCCATGCTCGAGGGTGAACTGGCACGGCCGGTGAAAGACCGGATTGATGTGGTGGTGATTGTCACGCCGAACCACGTGCATTACCCGGTGGCGAAAGCGTTCGCGGCGGCAGGCTTTCATGTCGTCTGTGACAAGCCGCTCGTGCACACCAGCAAGCAGGCGAACGATCTTATTAAGACTGTCGAAAAAACTGGTGTGGTTTTTGGCGTGACTTACAATTACACCGGTTACCCGATGGTCAAGCACGCTCGGCACATGGTCTCGAGTGGAAAACTCGGCGAGATTCGCAAAGTGATCGTCGAGTACAACCAAGGTTGGCTCGCCACGAAAGTAGAGGCGACAAACAACAAGCAGGCAGATTGGCGCACCGACCCGGCACGGTCCGGTGCGGCGGGCGCAATCGGTGACATTGGCTCGCACGCCGAAAACCTGGCGGCAACGATTACCGGGCTCGAGATTGAAAGCATCTGCGCAGATTTGACGACTTTCGTTCCGGGCCGTTTGTTGGATGACGACGGGAATTTGTTGATCAAATATGTTGGCGGGGCCAAAGGTGTGCTGATCGCCAGTCAAATCGAAACCGGCTACGAGAACGACATTCGCATTCGTGTCTTCGGCACCAAAGGATCGATCAGTTGGCGACAAGAAGATCCGAACCATCTTGACTTCCTGCCACTCGAGGGTCCACGGCAATTGCTGACACGCGGCTCGGGCTACCTGTGCGCCGAGGCGACCAAAGCTTCACGCCTTCCAGCCGGTCATCCCGAGGCGTTCCTCGAAGCGTTCGCCAACGTTTACATCGGAGTGGCTGAGGCGATCCTGGCGAAACAAAAGAAACGCAAACTTGGCAAACTCGAGGGGGATTATCCGAACGTTTACGACGGGGCGAGGGGGATTCACTTTATTGAGAAGACAGTGGAGAGTTCCCGCTCGAGTAAGAAGTGGACGGCGGCTCGTTGGGGGAAGTGACTCCCCCATTTTCGCTTTGCTCAAATGACCCCCTCGTTGAGGGGATTTCTTTTGGGGTTATTTTTGTGCCGGTATACTGGGGTCATGAGCACAATCAAATACCGGGCCTGCAATTTGTGCGAGGCGATGTGTGGTCTCGAGATCGAACTCGAGGGGGACCGTGTGGTTGGGATTCGTGGTGATGCGCTCGATCCGTTCTCGCAGGGGCATATTTGTCCGAAGGCGACGGCCCTCACGGACATCAATTTGGACCCTCGCCGGTTGCGATTTCCGATCAAACGTGATGGTGATGCTTGGGTGCAAATTTCTTGGGATGAGGCGTTCGAGTTGGTCGTCTCGAGCTTGCGTGATGTTCGCAACACATTTGGTGCGAATGCCGTGGCGAGTTACGTTGGCAATCCCGCTGTGCATAATTCCGGTACGCTGTTGTCGCTGCCAGCGTTTTTGCGGGCCTTGGGCACGAAGAACCGTTTCTCGGCGACCAGCGTTGATCAATTGCCGCACAGCGTGGCAAGCGCCCTGATGCTCGGGCATCCTGGCGTGTTTCCCGTGCCGGACCTCGAGCGGACGATGCACTGGTTGATCATGGGGGCGAATCCGCTCGCGTCGAATGGTTCGATGATGACGGCTCCGGGCGTGCGGGATCGGATCAAAGCGATTCAGGCCCGAGGTGGTCGCGTAATCGTGATTGATCCTCGCCGTACCGAAACCGCGAAGCTGGCGAGTGAGCATCATTTTGTCAAACCCGGTTCGGATGTCTTGTTGCTCTTGGCGATGGTGCAAACCATTTTTGCCGAGAATCTGGTGCGTTTGGGCAGGCTCGAGGCGTTCAGCGATGGACTTGCGGAATTGCGCGAGGCGACAACATCTTTCACGCCGGAACGGGTGGCGGATCGTGTGGGATTGCCCGCAGAAACGATCCGAGAACTCGCTCGAGAATTTGCGAACGCCTCGAGCGCCGTGGCCTACGGACGGATCGGGCTGTCGGTGCAACGTTACGGTGGGCTGTGCCAATGGCTGGTTATTGCGCTGAATGTGCTAACCGGAAACTTCGACCGGGCAGGCGGCGCGATGCTGCCGTCACCCGCGTTCGACACCGTGCGCAGCAAAGGTGAATTTGAATTCGGACGCTATCACTCGAGGGTTCGCGGCCTGCCCGAATTCAACGGTGAACTGCCAGTCGCGGCACTCGCCGAAGAAATCCTGACTCCTGGCGAGGATCAGGTTCGCGCTCTGGTGACGATCAGCGGCAATCCAGTCCTATCAACTCCGAACGGCAAGCAACTCGAGGCCGCAATCCAAAACCTCGAGTTCGTCGTGGCGATTGACATTTACTTGAACGAAACGACGCAGCACGCGCACGTGATCTTGCCACCCGCCACCGGCCTTGAGACGGCACATTACGATGTCGCATTTCACACGCTGGCGGTGCGCAACACGGCACGCTGGAACGAACCAAGTATTGCCAAAGCGGACGGCACGAAATTCGATTGGGAGATCATGCTCGAGATTGCCAACCGACTGGGTCTCGAGCCGGGTCAGGCATTGCAAGCGCCACAAGATCCAGCCGAACTGATCGATGCTGGATTGAAAGCCGGACAGTACAACCTCAGCCTCGAGCAATTGCGGGCGCACCCACACGGTTTGGATTTGGGCGAGTTGCAACCGAGCCTACCGGAACGCTTGCAAAATCCCGAGAAAAGATTGCGCCTCGCACCTGCGCAATACCTCAACGATTTGGCTCGAGTGAATCAAATGCTCGAGACACCCGCGCAGAACGGATTCGTGCTGATCGGACGGCGCGAACTGCGCGGCAACAATTCATGGATGCACCAAATCACACGCCTCAACCGCGATCAGCCACGTTGCACACTGATGATTCACCCAACGGATGCCGCAAAAATTGGTGTGCTAGACGGTGATTTCTTG
>JAYURE010000810.1:0-2925 GCA_043756345.1 Deinococcales bacterium
GTCAAAACCGAACGCGAGCGCGTGTACCAGAAATTGCTTGAACATCCAACCTGGACGGTTTACCCATCGCACGCGAACTTCTTGTTGATTCGCACGCCGGACGCGAAAGCCGCACACGCAACATTACTCGAGCATGGCGTGCTGATTCGCCGTCAAGATTCGTACCCTGGGCTCGAGGGTTGCTTGCGCGTCAGCATCGGTACGCCAGAAGAAAACACTTCATTTCTCGAGGCCGCATTTTCGGAGGTCAACGCATGACGCGAATTGCAGAAGTTGAACGGAACACCAAAGAAACCCAAATTTCAATCATGCTCGATCTGGACCACGCGCTGCCATTCAATGCCGGAAAACTCGAGACGGGTCATGGCTTTCTTGATCACATGCTCGATCAGATTCGCCGTCACGGACGGGTTGGACTGGCGGTGCTGGCCAAAGGTGATCTTGAGGTGGACGTGCATCACCTCGCCGAAGACACCGGCATCACGCTCGGCATGGCGCTGGCAAAAGCCTTGGGTGACAAACGCGGCCTCGAGCGTTACGCGGACGCATTCGTGCCGATGGATGAAACCCTGGCGCATGTCGTGCTCGATTTGTCCGGGCGGGCGCACCTCGAGTTTCGGCCCGAAACCTTGGGCGTGATCGGTGATGCGGGCGGATTCACCGTCTATCACCTGCGCGAATTCTTGCGTGGTTTCTGCAATCACGCGGGCGCGACCGTGCATGTGCGTTTGATTTCTGGGCTCGAGGTGCATCACGTGGTCGAAGCGATCTTCAAAGCCTTCGCCCGCAGTTTGTACGCAGCAACTCGAGTCACCTCGGATGCGCTGCCGAGCACCAAAGGGACACTGTGAATCAAGTCTGGGTGAATCAAGTCTGGGTGAAAAAAATCTGGCTGATCCTCGTGTTTGTTCTGGGATTCGGCTCGACCCTGATCTATTCGGTTCGTGCTGCGCCAGACAATTCCCGATCCAGGGTGCCAACCGCCAAAGAAATGAAAGAGTTACTGCCGATCATCTGTGCCGACTCGAGTATAAACGCCAACCAACGAAGCTGCACGCCCTGTCCTCAAAAACTCATGGAATCCCCGAACGGTTTTTTTGAAACACTCACCGTGACCCACGTGCAATATGGTCGCTTTCTGAGCGCGAAAGAAACCAACGCGATGCTGGATGTGCAAGGTTGCGAACCGCACGCGAACAATTTCGGTGGCACGGTCATCTTGCGTTGGAAGGACCTAACGAAATGGGAATTCGTGCGCTACGAACCCGGTGAACGCAGCAGTGATTGTCACCGCTTCGCGGCCCGAGCAGGTCATGATGTTCGTGTTTGTCAAACGTATTACGGTGGGATGGGTTACACGATTGAAGGATTCGGTTTGTATGACAGCACGCGCAAGAGTCTCAGCGGTGATGGCCTGTTCACGATCACCTCGAATTCTGGTCAGTGCGACACGCCAACCCTGGATGAGTTTGAGATCGTGAGCGTTGAACGCCGCGACCTGAACCGTGATGGTCGGCCCGACCTGCAATTTCGGATCTCGGAACGTCACGCGAAGACACCCAAGGCGGATGGTTGCGCGGGAACATTTGATTGGAGTCCGAAAAAAACCTTGACGCTCGAGTTTTTGTTTGATGGCACGAAATTTGTGCCGACGCCCGCAACGAAACCACTGATCAAATACTTGAACGGGTTTAAAGCATGAAAGTACAAGCATGAAAACACTCTTGATTGATTACGGTTCTGGAAATTTGCGAAGCTGCGCCAAATCACTCGAGGCTGCGGGGTTTGGTGCGAGCGGTCACGAGTTGGTCGTCTCGAACGATCCCGAAATGGCCCGAGATGCGGACGCTCTGGTGCTGCCGGGGCAGGGTCATTTTCGTCAGGTGATGGAAAGTTTTCTCGAGAGTGGATTTGAAAATATTGTCCGGGATCACATCGCAAGCGGTAAAGCGTTCTTGGGTATTTGCGTGGGAATGCAAATCTTGTTTGAACGCAGCGAAGAATCGCACTTGCCTGGACTGGGCGTGATTCCTGGCGAGATTAAACGCTTTCCCAAACTGGCTGAAAACTCAAATCTCGAGAAGCCCGGATCTCAGAAACTCTGTGTGCCGCAAATGCAATGGAACACGCTCGAGCCAGTGGGGGACAGCCCACTGATGCGCGGCCTCGGTTCGAGTCCGTTTGCCTACTTTGTGCATTCGTATTACGCGCCGATCAACGTGGCGCAAAATGGAGCCCGGACGAATTACGGATTGGATTTCTTATCGGTGGTTTCACGCGGCAATGTTCACGCGACGCAGTTTCACCCGGAAAAATCGCAACGTGTAGGTTTGAAAATCCTCGAGAATTTCCGCGATTGGGCCGCAGACCAACAACCCTGAGCATGGATTGCGTTCGGGTGGCAAGGGTTTACGGTTTGCTTTTCTCCCTTTGGGTTTCGTCCGAATTGGTTTTTCCAGAAAGTCGCACGTTTATTAAACGGTTCAAGGTGTCGAACCAGAACGGTGCGCCCAGCGACACCATGATGATCGTGATCAACAGACCACCAACATGTTTGAACCAGAACGTCACGAGATCGCTCGAGTCTGCTGGTGGTTCCCAGAACAGCTTTTGCGCAATCGGTAAATCCAAGGTCGTCAATGCCTGCGATGAGGTTTTGATCATGTTGTTGAGTTTTTTGACCACCGCATCGCATGCCTTTGGATCGGTATCGGTTTTGCATTGTTCGCGGACTTCCGTCTTGAGTGTTTGTGTGGCGGCGGCCAAGTCGTTCAGGTTTTGTTCCGCGTTCGCAACCACAGTTTGACGCAACTTCGGGTTGTTCCAGAGCGATTCCGCAACCGAGATCGTGTCCACGTTCAAGCTCAGTGTGACCATCATGGCTGCGGCGGCCAGCCAAAGCACAGTCCAACGTCGATACCAGGC
>JAYURE010000811.1:0-8166 GCA_043756345.1 Deinococcales bacterium
CCAAGCGTGAATCACCCGAGTTCCAAACTCGAGGGCGAACGTTTCCACCACGGCTCGAGGAACTGCCGCACCACCGATCAAAACACGGTTCAGACACAAATCTTGTTTGGGTTGTAAACCTTGTGCTGCCACATGTTGCTGAAAATTCATCCAAACCGTCGGAACACCCATCGCAACTGTCGCCCGTTCCTCGAGCATCGCTTGGTAAATGCTTCCTCCGTCAAGCGCAGACCCTGGCAAGACCATACTCGCACCTGAAAGCGCACAAGCGTAAGGCATTCCCCAGGCGTTGACATGAAACATTGGCGCAGCCATGAACAACGTGTCCCTGGCGGACAAGCCTATGCCGTCGGTCATACAAGCCAAGGAAGCATGAAGCAGCGTTGACCTGTGCGAATACAACACGCCTTTCGGGTTGCCCGTCGTGCCAGAGGTGTAACACAATGACGAAGCTGTATTTTCATCCAATTTCGGAAATTCAAACTGCGCGTCTTGCTGCTCGAGTAACTCCTCAAAACACAACAAATTCGGAATGTTGTGGCTTGGCATGTTGGCGCGGTCTGTCATGGCAATAAAATTTTTTACCGTCACCAGTTGCGGCGCTAAACTTTCGATCAACGCGGCAAAACCAACATCGAAAAACAGAAACTGATCTTCGGCATGGTTGAGGATGTAACTGATCTGTTCAGCAAAAAGTCGAGGGTTAATCGTGTGCAGCACCGCACCCATTCCCGAGACTCCAAAGAACAATTCCATGTGCCGATAACCATTCCAAGCCATCGTGCCAACCCGGTCGCCTTGACGCACCCCAAGCACGGTTAACGCTTGCGCCAATTGCCTGGCGCGACGGTCAATATCGGCATAACCACAACGATGCACTGGCATTCCAGGCGCGAAAGACACAATCTGGGCGCTCGAGTGTGCCGTGGCAGCGTGTTCGAGCAAGGATGAAATAAGCAAGGGATGGTTCTGCATGAGTCCGAGCATGAAATAATCTCCTTCAAAATTTTGTTTCACTCGCAATAACCCGAGGCTCGAGCATAAAAATGATCCTTCACTCGAGACTCGAGATTCAATACTGATCTGGTACACGTTCTAATTCCATTAAGACCCAACGCTTGTGGAATTCTTCTGGTATTTCATTCCCTTTGCAAGCTGTCAAAAGTCGCTCAATGTTTGATTTAAGCAGTGTTTTCAAGTTTCACGCTTGAATGATGGGTTAGGTTTTTCAGGAATGGTTGTCCGTCATTGGTAAATGCTTGGCGAAAAGTAAACGCATCTTTCGTGACACCACGCGTGTGAAGATGTTCAAGCCAATGCACGCCTTCGGCAAACAGTGGTATCGCGTCAGTATTTCGCCACCACAGTACGTATTGAGGGAAAGTTGGTTTTTGCATCCATTCGGAACGCCTTTTTAAGGCATCCATATGCGTTCCAGAGTAAACATAAGCCCACGCGGACTCAATATCTTGCCAAACAGAAAGTGTTTGCACGATTAAAGCGGGGTCTTCGTAAAAAGTTGGAATTTTGTCATATTCAACGCCTGTAAGTTGCCCAGATTCATTAAGAATGTAATTGCCTTTGGCACGACAAATAAAACCTTCAGAACTCTCGGCAGCAGCGAATGTAGGTGGCACACGCTCAATGAAGGGACGCGTTTTTTCGCTGGGTATTTCATCATGCAAAAGAGAACTTGTGAGTAATCCAATGTAGTCTTTCATGGTGTCTTGCTCCTTTCAGAACATGCAACTGGTGATTCTATCGAAATGATATGATCTCGAGTCATTCACTCAATCTTGCAAAGGACGCTGATGGACGACGGTATCGGTGTACTGTTGAAAAGATGTTGCTTTTCCATCCGAGAACTTCCAGACGTGCGCGAACGGGGCTTTGAAGCTCTTGCCTGTTGCCTTGTACGTGCCACTGTACTGACCCAATGCGATGACGGTCAAACCATCGGCTACGAATTCGTGTGGAACTGCCGTGTAACCATCCCACTCGCCGCCGAGCTTCATGAAAACACCCTCGAGAACTGCTTGCGGTCCAACATAAATGCCGCCATAAGGACCGCCTTCGGCGTCAGTCCACTCGATGGTGGGGGACATGATGCCAAGAACTGAGGGAACATCTCCAACGGCAAAGGCGTTGTACGCGCCACGTAAAACATCAAGATTGCTGTTCATTTTATTTCTCCTATGGGTTCTGGCGGCTCGAGCGCGATGGTTTTTACTGCCCTGGTGCGCGGTAACTTGGGCTGAGTTTGACGGCTTCATCAATTTCTTCAACCGTGATTAAGGGTGTGACTGAGCAGGTGACTCGTCCAGAGGCGTTCAAGGTGCCTGATACGGCAATGGCCATGCTCTTGCCAGAATTGCGGTCGCCGCTCAGGTAGCTGCGTTTGAAGCCTTTGGCGGCTTTCAACGTTGGCACCACATGGTCGTGCCAGATTTGGATGGCTTGGTCTACGGTTCCGGGTTTGAGTTGGGTCGTGACGATTCGAGTATGCATGATGATCTCCTTGCGTGTTTTTGAGGCTGCTCAGGCTTGAACGGTCTCGAGACTTGGTTCCAGCGTTGCGATCTCGAGCAGGTTCTCACCACAGATTGGGCAGGCTGGTTTGCTCGAAGCCATCGTGAACACGCCTTTGCGTCCGTGCAAGTACCACAGGTCGCGTTGGTCAGGATCGGCTGTGACGTTCCATTCGCGGGTGGCGCATTCGGCGTTGGCGCAAACGTGTGTGGCTGGGGGTGGAGTAAATTTGATCACGGCATTCTCCTTATGCTGCATATGATGCACGACACTTCAATTTCGAGTTCAGGACAAATCTCGAACCGCAAATTCTGGAGTTGAAGGCTCGAGATGCCGCAGTACGCGGTTTGCATCTCGAGACCGGTTCTTTCGCACGATTTACAGTTTGCCCATCACTTCCAAAAGTCCTGGTGCAACCTCGGAATGGTGATACATCATCTTCCAGCCACCATCTTGCTTTGAATAGACGTTCGTGACTCGAGGCTGAATATCGTAATCATGTCCGCCCAGTTTGCCCTTGACGTGTTCAGTGCCCGTCTCGATGGCAAGATCGCAAGCGACAGTGATGTGTTGATCCAGAAGTTCAAACGTGCCATCACTGGCGAGCTTGGAGAAGTTCTCAAAGCTTGCTTGAACGGCATCCCAACCGACCTCTCGGCTTCCAGTGGGGTGCAAAGCAGTGACGTTCGCGCCGTGTGACCAGAGGGTGAGGACCTGGCTGGCATCGCCTTTGACCATCTGGTTCATGGCAATACCGTTTTGTTTGGATGCTTCGCGGATTTCATTCTCGATTGACATGATGATCTCCTTTTGTGCTGCTCGAGACTCGAGTTATTGCGCCAATGAGGTATCGACTGACAAGGTGCGCGAACGCTTACTGCCCTGGTGCGCGGTAACTCGGGCTGAGTTTGACCGCTTCATCCATTTCTTCGACCGTCAACAAGGGCGTGGTTGTGACCTTGACCCGCCCACTGGCATTCAGGGTCAATGAAAGGGCAACGACGGCATTGCGACTGGGCACATCGGCAACGGCATAACAATCGGTTTCACCAAGGGCGAAGTACATGGACTCGAGGCTTCCACCGACAGATTTGACAAGAGCCTCGGCAGCAGCTTTACGGCTCGAGCCGCCCTCTGAGAGCAGTCCTTTGATTCCTTCGCCAATGTAGTTGATGTGAACCAGGTACTTGAGCATGTTGATCTCCTTGTGTTTTGGATGGAGGGCTTGGGGTAGTGGACGGTCTTCCGAACCCACTTTCGATTTGCGTGCCTCGTTCAGGACATGGTCAGCCCGGCACTGCGCTCGAGTTGATCGGCGATGTGGTGAAGGGTACGGGCGATGCGGCTGCGCAGGACTGGTTGTGTCTGGCAGGTGCGGGCAAGTTGGTGGCACCGCGCTGCTTGCTGGAGTGCGCTCACGCGCTCTTTGGCGAGGATTGAACGTTGGAAGGGCTGGGCGTTCATCGGATCTCCTTTCGGGCCGTTTTGTGTTCGGCCTGTGTGCTGCCCAGCTTGCCAGTGGCGGCGTCGCGCAAGCGTCGCGTGACCGGTGGAAGCCACGCGACGCTCGCCTTGAGCCTTTAGCGTTCCGTCCAAGTTTCTTGGCCCTCTTTGATGTTGTTGTAGTTCTGCCAGTAACCCTCGAGTTGCGAACCGTTGATGATTTTCAAGAGCGTCACGATTGGAATGCCTTTGTCCTGCGAGGCAATCGCAATGCTGGTGCCCACGTCGCTGGCAATACCGGTGTCTCCGTTGCCGTAATTCACTCGGTAGCCGTCGCCGTAGTCGGTGACTAGCACGACATCGTTGTAGGTGCTGCCGTCCGGGTTCGTGCCGGTGACGTTGTACGTGCCTGCAAAGTCGTAACGCGATTGCGCTCCAACTCGAGCGATGCTCAGTCCGAATGCGAGTGCGGTGATGCCGATGGCTGCGATCTTCAAAACGTTTTTCATGGTTGCTCCTTGGGATTCTTTGAGATTGCTTCGGGCCGGAATGATTTCTCGAGTCGTGTTTAGTTGGACAGTTCTCAATGCGCGGTCAGTTCGACATCCTCGGTGAACCACAACACGGGTTCGCTGATCACGCCCGCCCTGCTCATGGCGGTTTTCAAAACCGGTGAATTGGAAAACTCGAGTGCAGAAAACATGTCGGTGAATTGGTGCATGATCACGACGGTGTTCGGGTCGGTGCCGTCACGGTGAACGCTGGCGGAGATTACGTTCGATTCTTTGCGGGTCGGGCCAAGTGCGTCGTAAACCCGTTTCCAGTTTTCAAAATTGCCTACCTTGTGGCGGATGATCATTGTGGCCATCGCATCCCTCCCTTGTGTGCTGCTGAATTTGTGCTGCTCAATGTGTGCTGCCAACGAATTCTTGTATCTCGAGGTTGCTCGAGTCCGAGCGTGGCGTGAAGTGTTCGCGGTCAAGTCATTGGGTTTCTCCTTGTGAAGCTGCGGGGTGTTTTTCTTTTGGTCTGAACTGAGGTTGCCGAATGGGGCGTCGCATGGGCGTCGCGTGACCTTGAACCCTGCGCGACGCTCGAGTGCAAGGTTGCGAAGGCTTCATTCCTTTGCGATTGGCGATCTCGAGGGTTTTCGCAAAGTCAACGGTGAATTGCGCAGCCTGACCGCAACGCATCAAGTACGTTCAATTGGTCGCCGAGTGTTGTCACTCGATCGTCCTGACCTTTACCCAGCTCGAGGAAGGCACGGCCAGCCTCGAGCAATTCTTGGGAATGTTGTTGGAAACCGACATCGACACGCTCGGTGCGGTATTGGCCGAAATCGTTTTGAGAACAGGTCATGCGGATCGGGCGATGGCCTTGATCAATCGCATTCTGGCCGTGACCGAACCGATTCACCTCGAGCGGACCATGGTTGAGGTCTTGCGCGTCCGAGGCGAAGTGCTGCCGCTTCAAGGTTTGATTGCGCAGGCCGAAGCGCAACTCAGGGCCGCCACCACTTTGTCTCGAGCGCAGGAATCTAAACTCTTTGAGCTACGGGCGACCATCAGCCTGGGTCGATTGCTGGCCGATGATGCTAGGCGCGACGAGGCCCACGCCATGCTCGAGGGCGTGCATGCAGATTTCACAGAGGGATTTGAGACCAAAGATTTGCGGGAAGCTGCTCGAGTCTTGGCAGGATTGCGCGAATCGATCCCACTTCTGTCAGCATGATTTGAATCGACAACGATTCAACTACCGTCGAGATTTCAGAGCAGCATTCGTGCACTCGGCTCATCGACGATCAACTCGGAGAGCAAGCCACCCTGCAATGCGCCCTCGAGCGCCCGAACTTTGCTGCGGCCCGCGACCACACAGACCGCGTGGGGTGCGCGACGCATGACGTTCAAATCTGGACCGCTGGCTCGAGCGTTCAGGGTGATGTCGCTGAAGCTGCCATCCTCGCGGAAGAAGACGGTGGCGATGTCACCAACGGCTTTTTGGCGCGTCAGTTCTTTGCGATCCTTTGCGTCCAAATAGCCAGCTTCGTACACGTAACTCGGGACGCTCGAGTGAATCGCGCCGATGCTGTAGAGCAACACCGAGGCTCGTTTTTGCAGATCAACGATCCGTTTGACGCTGCGTTCCCGCCAGAGTGCCTGCTTCGTCTCAGCAAAATCAAAAAACGCTGGAACCGGAAAGAGGTTGACTCGAGCCCCGAAATTATCACCGAATTGTTGGATGACATCGGTGATGTGCCGGTCACTCATCGCGCCGGTGTTGCCGCTGCCGTTCAATTGCACGATCTCGAGGTTCGGGGTGGGTTTGGGCAGCAGGTGACGCGAGATTGCCGCGAGCGTCGTTCCCCAGGCGAGGCCGAGCACACCATTGGATTGAACCAGTGTGTTCAAGTGCGCCCCAGTGAACATCGCCACCCGCTCGAGCGCTTCCGCATCGCTGGCGGTGTCGGGCACCGGCACGGTATGCACGGCCCGCAGGTGATAGCGGTCCTTGAGGGCTTTTGACAAACTGCGGTTGTCCTCGAGCGGGTCGATCACGCGAATCTGCACAATCCCCTGGCGTTTGGCAAATGACAACAGCCTCGAGATTTTGGGCCTCGAGAGTTCGAGTTCGACCGCAATTTCTTCGGTGGTCAAACCCTGGTAGTAGTACAGTTTTGCGACTCGCAATGCGAGCGCAAACTCTTCTCCGTCAACATTCGGGGTAGCCGTATTCGATACAGGCATCAGCTTTCCAGCCAGCCTTTCGAGCGTTCAGCGGCACGTTGCCAACCGGCATACATCTTCTCGCGGATGCTCGAGTCCATCTGTGGCGTGAAGCGTTTGTCCACGGCCCAATTGGTGCTCATGCCCTCGAGCGTGAAGACGCCAGCCTCGAGTCCGGCCAGATACGCCGCGCCTAGTGCCGAGGTTTCGGTGACGGCGGGCCGCACAACCGGAACGCCCAAAATATCCGCTTGAAATTGCATCAGTAAATCGTTCGAGGTTGCGCCACCATCGACGCGCAATTCCTCGAGTTTCACGCCAGAATCGCGTTGCATTGCCTCGAGCACATCACGGGATTGAAAGGCGATGGCCTCGAGTGCGGCCCGGGCGATGTGTGCCTTGCCGGTGCCTCGGGTCAGGCCGATGATCGTGCCTCGAGCGTAGGCATCCCAGTGCGGTGCGCCCAATCCGGCGAAGGCTGGCACGACGTAAACGCCGCCGTTGTCCGGCACGCTGCGGGCGAGGTCTTCGACTTCGGTGGCGTTGACGAAGAATTTCATTTCGTCACGCAACCATTGGACGACGGCCCCGGCGATGAAGACGGAACCCTCGAGTGCGTAGGTGGTTTGTGCTCCAACTTTCCAGGCGGGCGTGGTCAGAAGTTTATTGGTGCTTGGCACGGCTTGATTGCCGGTGTTTAAGAGTAAGAAACAGCCGGTGCCGTATGTATTTTTGGCCATTCCCGGCTCGAGGCAGGCTTGCCCGAACAGCGCCGCGTGTTGATCGCCCGCCGCTCCCAGAATCGGCAATCCACCGAGCGCGTTTGCCGTTCCGAAACCTCCGCTCGAGGCCCGAACATCAGGCAGCACGGCTCGGGGAATTTTGAGAATCTCGAGGATGTCGTCATCCCAATCGAGTGCGTGAATGTTGAACAGCAGTGTGCGTGCCGCGTTGGTCACATCGGTCGCGTGAACCTTGCCTTCGGTCAAGTTCCAGATCAACCAACTGTCCACCGTACCGAACGCGAGTTCGCCTTTGGCGGCCCGTTCTCGAGCACCGGGAATGTGATCCAGCAACCACGCCAGTTTCGTGCCCGAAAAATATGGATCGAGCAGCAATCCAGTTTTCGCGGTGAAGCTCGCCTCGAGCCCTTCGGCTTTGAGGCCATCGCAAAAACTGGCGGTGCGTCGGTCCTGCCAGACAATCGCGTTGTGCAACGGCTTGCCGCTCGAGCGTTCCCAAAGAATCGTCGTTTCGCGTTGATTGGTGATGCCGATAGCGACCGGTTTGCCAACCGTGCCCGACAGTGCCTCTCGAGCCGTTTGCAATTGCGAGGCCAGAATCTCGAGCGGATCATGTTCGACCCAACCCGGTTGCGGGTAAATCTGCGTCAATTCTTTTTGCGATTTCGAGGTCGGTCGGCCGTCGGCGTTGAAGACGATGGCCCGACTCGAGGTGGTGCCTTGATCGA
>JAYURE010000812.1:0-2920 GCA_043756345.1 Deinococcales bacterium
TTTCCTCTTCTGTTACTTTCCTCTGCCCCAAGGAGTCCATCATGATCGTAGGCGTTCCCAAAGAAGTCAAAGTCAAAGAGAACCGTGTCGCCATGACCCCCGGCGGCGTTGCAGCCCTCGTCAAACGCGGTCACACCGTCCTGATCCAGTCGGGCGCGGGCGTCGGTTCCGGCATCACCGATGGCGAGTATCAAACTGAGGGGGCACAGATCGTCTCGAGCGCCGAGGAAGCCTGGGCCGCGCAGATGGTTGTCAAAGTCAAAGAACCAATCTCGAGCGAGTACGGTTTTTTGCGCCCCGATTTGCTGTTGTTCACCTACCTGCACCTTGCCGCCGATGCCAAACTGACCAACGCACTGCTCGAATCTGGCACCAGCGGTGTGGCCTACGAAACCGTGCAACTCGAGGATGGGTCGCTGCCGCTCCTCACGCCCATGTCTGAGGTTGCGGGACGGCTCGCGCCGCAGGTCGGTGCGGACTGCTTGCTCAAACCGCACGGTGGACGTGGCGTGCTTTTGGGTGGCGTTCCCGGCGTGGTTCCGGGCCGGGTCGTGATCATCGGTGGTGGCGTGGTCGGCACGAACGCCGCAAAAATTGCTTCGGGCATGGGCGCTCGAGTGACGATCCTGGATGTTTCACACCGACGCTTGCAATACCTGGACGATGTGTTTGGTGGCCGCGTTCGCACCCTCGCCAGCAACGAAGCGAACGTCCGTGAAACCCTGCGCACCGCTGACCTTGTGATCGGTGGCGTGCTGATTCCTGGTGCTCGAGCCCCGCATCTTGTGACCAAAGACATGCTCGCCACCATGCCCGAGGGCAGCGTGATTGTCGATGTTGCCGTGGATCAGGGCGGTTGCGTCGAAACGATTCACGCGACAACGCATGACGATCCAACCTACGTCGTCGATGGCGTGGTCCATTACGGCGTGGCGAACATGCCCGGAGCCGTGCCGCGCACCAGTACCTTCGCACTGACCAATCAGACGATTGGCTACGCGCTCAAGCTCGCCGATCATGGGCTCGAGGCGTTGAAGGGCGACAAGGCATTGTTGAAAGGCTTGAACACCCACCACGGCAAACTGACGTACAAAGGTGTGGCAGACGCGCTCGAAAAGACGTTCATTGAACCACTCGCGGCACTTGGCTGAGTACGACAATTTACAAGCTCGAGGCGGCAGGAAATTTCCTGCCGCCCTTTTGATCCCGTTACATTCGGGCTTGAAAGTCGTGCTACACTGCACTGCTCGGGCAAGCCTCGAGCTATTTATCATAGGCAAACACTGTGGATAATCATCATGGCTAGGCGCGGAATCTTATTTGTACTCAGCGGTGCGAGCGGCGTGGGCAAAGGAACGATCCTTTCTTACGTCCTGTCGCAAGAGTCCAATTTGCATTTTTCCGTCTCCTGGACCACCCGTGAACGTCGTGCCGGTGAGGTGGACACCAAGGATTACTTCTTCAAAACCCGTCAGGAATTCGATTCTGAATTGAACGACGGCAGCGGTTTCCTCGAGTACGCCGAGTTCGTCGGCAACTTGTACGGCACGCCACGCAGCGCCATCGAGGAACGTCTCGCGGCGGGCAGTGATGTGATCTTGGATGTTGAGTTGGTCGGCGCAATCAACGTCGCCAAGTTGATGCCGGAGGCCGTGCTGGTGCTGGTTGTGCCGCCAAACCTTTCTATTTTGCGCCGTCGCCTGCTCAAACGAGGCACCGATGCGTTACCGGTGATCGAGAAGCGCCTGAAGCGTGCTGTTGAAGACATGACGCATTACGGCAAGTTCGATTACGTGATCATCAACCGGGATTTGCTCTCGGCAGTCAATGACCTCGAGGCGATCATTCACGCCGAACGTTTGCGCTCGAGCCGCCTCGATTCGGTAGAATTTAAAGTCCATTCGAGCCGAGATCCAAAAATTGAACCAGACTTGGACCGTTTACAAGAATTGATTTTGCGCTCCGGCGTGGACCTTGAGGCAGAAAAAAACGTCACCGACAACTCAGACAACACGAACCAATCGTAATCAACCTCAACTCGAGGCGCAGACTTCGAGAATCAAAAGTTCAGAAAAGGGGTACACCATGGCCGAACGGAATATTGACAAGCTCCTGAGCATGACCGACTCGAAGTACAAGCTTTCGGTGGCGATTGCCAAACGCGCCATTCAACTCAAAAGCGGTGTCGTGCCGGTCGTACCGCCAGAGCAGCGCGTCGGGACGCGCAACTTGGTGACGCTCGCCATGCGCGAATTTGCCAGCGGTGGCCTGATCACCGGCGACGAAATCGTGGACGAAGCAAAACTGCAAACCCTTTTGGATCGCACGCGGGCCGCACAGCACGAGGCGAACCAGGCGGCGCAGGCCGTCAGTTACCAGATGCCCGATTTCGACGGCGATTGAATCTCGAGCCAATTGCAAGGCGGAGGCTTTTGCCTCCGCTTTTCTCATCTCGAGATTTCGGTATGGCCCATACAACTCGGTCTGCATAATCATGCTGTATAGTCACCAATCGTTTATGCAGCTTTGAATCTCGGGCCGAAAAATGCGAGGGAGCGTGCGTGTGATCAGCAAGGAACAGCGCCAACGACGAATTCAAGAAATCATCGCCAAGGAAAGCATCGGCACGCAATCCGAATTGGTTGAACGCCTGCGCTCAGATCGGGTCGATGTCACGCAGGCGACCGTCAGCCGTGACATCAACGAATTGCGTTTGATTCGATTGCCGATGGGCAAAGGCCGTCACCGTTATGCACTTGCGCCGCTCTCGCTCGAGAGTGATGTGCTCGAGGAATTGGCCCGCCGCGTGCGTGAGTTCGTGCATGATGCGGATCGCGGCGAGAACATTGTGGTTCTCAAAACCAGCGAGGGTCACGCGACCGGTGTGGCCTGGGTGATTGATCGGCTGTCTCGAGATGAC
>JAYURE010000813.1:0-2919 GCA_043756345.1 Deinococcales bacterium
ACGGTTAAGGTTGTGGCTGCCGCCAGTCTGCTCGCGCCATTGTTCCTGTTGGCCGTGCCAATTGTGGATACCACACAGGTGGTGATTCGGCGTTTGCGGCGCGGTGTCAACCCGCTCTCGACCCCCGGCAAGGATCACTTGCACCATCAACTGATGAAAACCGGCCTATCGCAACGGCGAAGCGTGCTGGTCCTGTGGGCGGTCATCCTGACGATGAACGTGATCGGTATGGTCGTGCAGCACATCAACCCGCTGGTGATCGCTGTGACCGCCGTTGGCATCATGGCAATGCTGGCTGTCGTGGCCAGGGTCCGGGTGCGTGAGGCGAAACGCGAGGCGGCGATGCTCGAGGCACAGTCAGCGGATTGAGTGCGCGGTCAAGCAGCCAAAGGTGAAAGGTCAAAGTTGAACCTCGAGCCTGGATGCCTGGGTTAAAGTCGTTTCAGAAACGCTCGGGTTTGAATGCTCGAGACGAGATTGCTGACCCAGGAGTGACTTGTGACGAAACCCAAACGTGTGGTCGTGGCCTTTGGCACGCGACCCGAAGCGACCAAAATGGCCCCGGTGATTTTCGCGTTGCGCAAGCAACCCGGCATCGAAACGGTGGTGCTTTCAACCGGGCAGCACAAACAGCAACTCGAGGATGCCTTGCGCATTTTTGAGATCGTGCCGGATGCGGATTTACAAACCATGACGGATCGGCAAACGCTGGCCGGTCTGATGGGTCGGATCGTGCCCGCCGCTGCCGACAAATTGCGCGAACTCGAGGCGGATTACGTGCTGGTTCACGGCGACACCTTGACCACCTTTGCGGTAGCACTCGCATCGTTTTTCGAGGGCATTCCGGTTGGGCATGTCGAGGCGGGTCTGCGCAGCTTCAACATGCGCGAACCGTTCCCAGAAGAGGCGAACCGCCGCCTGACCGATGTCCTGACCGACTTGGATTTGCCGCCAACACGGGGATCTCGAGAGAACATCTTGCGCGAGGGGAAATCCGACGCGAACCTGGTCGTAACCGGCCAGACGCAGGTTGATGCGATTCGTTTTGCCAGCGAACGTGGCGAGTTGCCTGCTGGAATTTACAAGGACGGCGTGCCAACCGACAAGAAACTCGTCACGGTCACGATGCACCGCCGCGAAAACCTGCCATTCATGACCGATCTCGCGGGCGCACTGGCTCGAGTCGCGCAGGCGCACCCGGAATGCCAGTTTGTGTATCCGGTGCACCTGAATCCGGCCGTGCGTGAACAAGTCATGCCGATCCTCGAGAAAATCCCGAATTTCACGCTGCTCGACCCGCTCGAGTACGGTGCGATGGCGGCATTGATGAGCCGATCCGTGATGCTGATCACCGACTCTGGCGGTTTGCAAGAAGAGGGCGCGAGCCTGAGCGTGCCGGTCGTGGTGCTGCGAAACGTCACCGAACGCCCCGAAGGACTCGAGGCTGGCGTGCTCAAACTTGCCGGAACAGAAGCAGAAGGCGCGTTCAATGTGATTCACGAGCTGCTCGCCAACCCGGAATTGCTCGAGGCGATGCGTGGCAAACCGAACCCGTATGGCGATGGTCATGCCGGTGAGCGTGTCGCGCAGGCAGTGGCGTGGCGGTTGGGGCTGGCGGAACGTCCTGCGGATTGGCAGTAGAACCGAAGTTCAAACCGGTTTAGTTTTTGCTCGAGTCTGACGGGTAACGTTCGGATTCGAGCAAGCCCGGAACGAATTTGGACGGGCCGGATTGAAACCGATGCTCGAGTGATTTAAACCGCTGCGTGCGTTGTCGGGCTTTCAAAACGACCAGCACCACGAAAGCCAGCACGAACGCACCAATCAAAACCAATCCTGGCGACTCGAGCGTGAATATCAACGCGGCAGGCTCGAGTTTGAAGAACGCAGCGATGGCGAGCGTCCAACCGGTCACGGCGAGCAGCGTCATCGGTTGCGGGCGCGGCAGTCGAATCCCCGCGAAGGCGTTCGACTCGAGGTTCGTGATCAAGAACCCAACGAACAACGCACTGATGCCGATCAAACGCCCAACCGTCTCGAGGCCAGAAATCCCAAAGCGGTTCAGGCTCGAGGTGCTGGCCAAACCCAATCCTGCGAGGGCAATCAGCAATGTGCCGAGTGCTCGAGGTCGATTGATGCGCCATAAATTCAGGCTCGAGACGAACGCGCCGCCGACCAGCCAGATCGTGCCGTAAATGTTGAACGGAATCGTCCAAGCTCGAGGGGTGGCCCATCCTGCGGCGTTGATCTCATTGAAGGCTTTGCCGCTCGGCTCGAACGGCGTGGCGAGGTTCGCAAAGTTGATCGGGGCGTTCATGACCACAATCCCGGTGATCACCGCCAGCACGACCAGCACCTCGAGCATCCGGTTCGTCCAGGCCCGCCGATCCATCAGGTGCAACGTGCCCTGCCCGAGCCAAGTCACGCCATGCATCGCGCCAGTGAAATACCACAGGCGGTACACGCCCTCGGACCATGCGCCCTGACCTCGAGCGACGGCCTCGCAGGTCACACCGATGGCGAATGAGAGTAGGCCCAGCGTCCAGACGCCCTGATGCAATTTGCGACGCGCCGACCATTGACTCCACGCCAGCAGCGTGAACAGCCACGAAATGAGCACCGCCAAATTGAGCAACCAAACTTCCACGGTGACATTGTTTCATTTTTTGGCATTGGGAATGTCCCGAAGAGGGCAGAAAAACGGGCTGCCTCATCGCTGATTGCCCATTGCTCGAGTTCAGTCGGCAAATCTCGACCACGCGAAGCCAATCAGGGATATGATCGAGTGCTGCATTTACCAACCCCCGAGGGCACCTGTGGAATTGATTTACACCAGCAACGATTTGAACCAGATTTTCTCGAGGACCGAACTCGAGCGGGCTCGTGGTATTCGCCGCGAGGACAAAATCATGGCGGTTG
>JAYURE010000814.1:0-2918 GCA_043756345.1 Deinococcales bacterium
CAGCCTGCCGCGATTTTGTTGCATCTTGGGCAGTTCACCAATTAACGTGTTGCCCAAGCCAAGCATCGCCAGTGAAGCCAGCCCGAGCATCAATGGCACGAGGGCCAGCGTGAAACCGACCACTTCGCGTTGATCGGCGTACAACCAGCGGGCCGCGACCCCCCAGTAGACGAATCCCAGCACGGAATTGAGGGCCGAAGATCCAACCATCGTTGAAGCATTGCTGAACAGATGCTCGAGTCCGCTCGAACTGGATTTCACGGCGGGCGCTTCGAGGTTCGCGTTCATGGAGCACTCCAACCGTACTCGTCCGAATCGGCCTCGAGCACTTCGGCTTCCTCTTCGGGCGCTGCGGGCCAATAGATTTGCAGGGCGCAACCGATCAAGGTCAGGCTGCCCAGCACCTCGAGACTGAGTTCAAGTGTCCAAATGCGCATTTCGACCAGCACGGTCACGACCAGCGCCTCGAGCAGCAAACTGAGGGCCACACCGAGCGTGAATTCGTAGCCACGTTGCGGCAATTGCAAGATCGGTACGAACGCCATGCCTGGCCCGAGCAGCAAAAAGCACAGCATCACCGGAATGCGTACCACGGCTGGAGCCTCGAGCATCAGGCACGCTCCGGTAGCGATCAGTAGCGCAATGATCGGGTAAGGGATTTGGCGTCGGTTCATTTCAGACCCACCAGGTTTCGTTCGGGTTGTTGCGGTTGCGGGTTGCGTGGCTGTTGTGCTGGAACAGTTTTGGTCGGATTCTGAGTCGGGGCGTTCTGGGTTGGATTCTGTGCTGGATTCTGTGCTGGATTCTGGACTGGATTTTGGGGTGTCACACGCGGAAAATCTGGATTGTGAATCGAGTAGACCTCAGTATCGCCGCGATGCCACTCGAGGGACCAGGTTTTTGACCGCGCCAAGACCGCCCGGAAACGCTCGTAACTGCCAGGACGCAAAATGTTGTTCTCAGCAAAGAAATCGCGTTGCGAGGCCGATAAGATCAGGTAGGCCACCGGACGCTTGCGATTTTGAAGCTCATCGAACATGTCATCCAATGACCCCTGATCCAATTCGACATCGCGTTCGGTGCTCGTATCGATCCAGGGCAGGTGATCAAACAGCTCATAACTGCCGGTGATACGCAACGGCAGTGACAGGTCATTGAGCAAAATCAGCATCGATTTTGCCGGAGCCGTCCGGTACAGTTCCGACATCACACTGACCTCTTCTGGTGGAACGCGGTAAAACTTTTCTTTGGCCGTGTAAGTGCTCAGAAAACCGATCACCAATCCCAAACTGAGCACCGCCGTGATCGGTACGATTCGCCATGAATTCACGGGTCGGCGAATCATGACAACGGGTCTCGAGGTGCCAAGTGCTGGAACGGATGGATCAGTTGTCGTGCCTGCCTGATCTGCGGACTCGAGCACGGGATTGTGCAACGGCAAACCACCCGTGATCAGAATCGCCATGAACGGCAACGAGAAAAAATAGATTCGCAACAACATCTCGCCACCGTAGGAATTGAGCAAAATCAGTGGAAAAGGCGCAACTGCCAAAAGCATGGCCCGCAATGGCACAACGCCTCGACGCATTTGTTGAATCCCACCGAGGGCCGCCAAACCCCAGACGCACAAGACAAAAACCTTGATCAGCAACGAAGCCGTGACCCGACCGGTACTCTCCTCGAGCGTTTCGGTGGTGTTCGCCGACAGGTTTTGCAGGAACTGCCCGAGGGTCGCGTACCATTCGCTCTGACCACTGGTGTAACCCTTGGCGAAGGTGACACCCCAAAGCACCACGAACACGCCGAGCAGCACCAGCAACCACGGGTAACGGCTGCGCCGCCACAAGGCCAGTGCCGTCAGGCCAGCGAGCAGCATGAACGGGGTCAGTTGATGGCTGGAGACAATCACCGCGAACGCCAGCACCAGCAGCCCAATCAGGCCATAACGCTGTGCGGCTGTGGTCTCGAGGCCAGCCTGATCTGAAACGATGGCTTGACGCATCAGGGCGAAATACGGGTTCGGTCGCCGTGCGGCTGACGCTGTGACTGGCTGATTTGAGATTGATTCACTCGAGATTGATTCACTCGAGCCTGCTGTATTCGCTCGAGCCTTGCGCAAACGCACCTGTTTCCTAGCGACAGGATTGTGGCCCAACCAGTTCAGGCTCACGCCAACCACGATCACGAACAAGTAAAAATTGAGTGCCTGCGGCGCGAAGTAATCTTGTGAAACCCAACTGGTCAAAAAGAACAACCAGACCGCCACCCAAATCGCTTGCCGTGACTGACTCAAGGCTCCAAAAAGCAGCAACAACGGCCCGATGAACAAGAAATTGAAAAACAGTTGCCCCCATTTGGCAAACTCGAGGGCGCTCTTGAACCCCAAGGCCTCGGTCCACAACGCGGAGAGCGCAAAGAATCCAGGCCAGTTGTGATACGCATCAATGCGAGGGTTGATGCTTTGATGAATCTGGATGTAACTGGTCACGCCAATGTGCTTGTACGTCCATGGAAAACGTGGCACTTCGTAGACGATTGGCAAAGTGCCGTGCAAGATCAAAATCAGCAGGCCAACGTGCAACACCCACAACCAACTCGAGGCCGGATTGAGCAGCATTAAAAAGCCAAAACTGATCGAAAGCACCATCAGGGCCGCGAAGAACAGCAATGGCAAACTGGCAATCAGACCGATATCGGCAATCTTTTGTGTCTCAATGCTCGAGAGTGACCAAACCCACAGGCCGACAGCCAGCAGCGGCAGCGCGATCAGGCTCAGGTCGAAACGTGCGCTTTGGCTCGAGACCGATTGACGCCAACCGAGCCGGTACGAGGCGAACAAGGACACTGCGATTGGAATGGCCAGCACCAGCATGGTCAATGCCGCGCCCGCCAACAGACCACCCGTGGCGTTGCTGATG
>JAYURE010000815.1:0-8128 GCA_043756345.1 Deinococcales bacterium
GGGCCCACCCGGACTTGAACCGGGAACCAACGGTTTATGAGACCGCTGCTCTAACCGATTGAGCTATAGGCCCAGAGTTTCATCATCAAGGCCCCGCCATTATACTCGAGTGGAACTTGGTCCGGAGGTCGTGACGATTGCGGCACGTTCAGGACGGATTGTTCAAGAGTTTACCTGACGCGGCTTGAACTCGAGGTTGGTATACAAAGGGTGTTGATCGCCCCACGTCGCTGATGCCCGAGAGTTCAAGTTTGGGCCTGCATGTCTTTACTGCGGTTTGCCGAAGTTCAATGTCCAATAGGTCGCGTAAGCACCACCGTTGGTGCCCAGTTTGGACGCGCCAATCTGCGTGAAATCGGCATCCATGATCGCCCCGCAGTGACCGCTGCTGCCCAACCAGTCGGTCATGGCTTCGGTGACATTGAGTTGCCCGGCGGCGATGTTCTCTCCGATGGCCAGGAACGGGTAACTGACGCCTGCGGCTCGAGTGGAAACTGTGCCGTCACCGACGCCGGAGTGAGGATCAACTTTGCCGAAATCGGCATTGACATTGACCAGCACGTTCGTGTGCTTAAGCGACATCAATTCGAGTTTGGCGTTCCAGGTCACGGCGGGCACGGCTGGACGCTTGCCGACCGGTGCGGGGCAGGTGAATCCGCTGGCGCGTTTGGCATTGATCGCACTGAGTAACGCTTGTTGGTTGCTGGCGTCCAATTCGTTGCTTTTGAGTGTGCCTGTCAGCGTCAGGTCTGGGCCGGTGCCCGTGCCGGTGCCATTCCCGCTGTTCAGGCTCGAGGCGCATGAGGTGAACAACAGTCCGAGGGTTAATAATGTTGTTAGCTTCACGTAATTCATTGTCGAACGGTACTCGAGTGTTTGGCACAAGACCATTACAACAATGAGTGTATAATTAGTCGCATCTCTGGTCTCAGAGTTTGGTGACTCGAGGTTCGATGAGACGAACCTTGAGCGATCCCTTAGCCGAACTTAAGCATTGCTTAAAACCTCACCGCCTGAATTCTCAGAAGTGCTACCGTGACCTCGGAGGCTCCAGATCTCGAGACGGGCATTCTCTCGTCCGAGCAGGAGAACCACATGAAGCACAACCTCAACTCAACCATCCTGATCGTCCTGTTCAGCTTGCTTCCCGTGGCCTTGGCCGCCGCGTTAAGCGTGCAAGGCTCGGTCAAAACGCAAGGCAACCTGCCCGCCAACCTGCGCGTCGGCGTGCTCTTGATCGACCGCAGCGGACGACCCACCGGCGAGGTCGGCTCTGGCGTGATTCAAGGCAACAGCTTCGCCCTGAACGTCCCCGACAATGCCCCAGCCTCGAGCAGCATGGTTGCCGCGACCCCGGACGTGCTCGATTGGCCCGGATTGATCGGCAAGATCACCCTGACCGGATCGGCCCGAATCGCCCAAGCGAACCTGCGGGCCTACGGTGACGCCGACAACACCAAAAGCTTCACCTCCGGCGACAGCGCCCTGGAAAGCTTCGTCACCAAATCCCGAGGCGGCATTGTGATTGTTTACAGCGATGCCAAACTGCGCATCCAAGGCGACAAAGGCTTCGATGTCACCCTCGAGCCAGGCTGGAATCTCGTTTCCGTCGAACTCGGCAAGAGCGTCCAAGCCAAACGCGCAAACAGTGTTGAAGGATTGCAACTCGAGGTTTTTGGACGGTAACGGCAGTGGAAAGTTCAAAGTGGAAAGTGAAAAAGCTCGAGCCCGGTTTCGGCTCGAGCTTTTGATTGTGATTGGCTGTTTCTTTTCACTTTCTTACTCACAATACAGCACCTTCTTGATCCTAACCGTGCACCTTGCGGGCAGGACTAAACCAGCACCTGACGGGCTTCTTGATCCCAATGCAGCACCTATCGGGCTTGGATCGCTTGCGGCGCTTGCGGGCTGTTCGCGCTTGAACTTGACACTTTTCACTGGTGTTTAATCGCTGTAACGTTCCTCGCGCCACGGATCGCCCCGGTCGTGATAGCCGTTGCGTTCCCAAAACCCGAGTTCGTCACGGTTCAAGAATTGCAGGCCATTGACCCATTTGGCGCTCTTCCAGATGTACAGGTGCGGAATCACCAAACGCAACGGCCCGCCGTGCTCGACTGGCAACGGTTCACCCTCGAGTGCGTGCGCAAAAAGATTTTCGGGACGGTTGAAATCCTCGAGCGGCAAGTTTGTGGTGTAGCCGCCGTAACAATGAATCATCACGTGACTCGCGCCGGGTTGCAATTTGACCTTCGCCATCACGTCCGATACCAGCACACCCGTCCAACTAACATCGAGCTTCGACCAATGCGTCACGCAATGAATGTCGTTGGTCAGCGTGACTTGCGGCAAAGCCATCAGGTCATCCCAGGAAAACACGGTTTCATCGGCGAGACCCCAGACTTTGACCTCGACACTTTTCGCATCAATCCGAGGCGTTGCGCCATACGTCATCACCGGGAAGCGTTCGGTCAACGCCTGACCAGGAGGAGTGCGTTCCGCATTTGCGCCTTCGGGTTTCTTGAAGAATTTGCCAAACATGCTGTCCTCCCAGAGTCAAAACTTGGCAAACCAAGATTTTGACATGAAAGCAATCTACGCCACTCGAGATCATTCAGAGGTGGTCTGAGTTACTGATGGCTCGAGCGATCCGCCGATAAGAACCATTGCGCGTTTTGAGCACACGATTTTCGGTATCCTGAACCAGTGAAACCGACGGGTAAGGTTGTGATCGTCACAGGTGGGGCGCAAGGCATCGGCAAAGCGATAGCCAGGCATTTTCTCGAGTTGGGCATGGGCGTGGTGATTGCCGACCCGGACACGGAAGCGCTCGAGGAGGCCAAACGCGAATTGGGCACGCTCGGAACACTCGTGGCCCTCAGTGATGACATCTCGAGCGAACCTCAAGTGGAACATTTGATCGTTTGTACCTTGCAACGCTTCTCGAGGATTGATGTGGTCGTCAACAACGCGGGCATTGGGATCAACAAACCGCTCGAGGAATTGAGTCTCGAGGAATGGAACCGGGTGCTTGGCGTGAACTTGACCGGAGCATTTTTGCTCGCCAAACATGCCGTGCCGCACTTGCGCAAATCAAGAGGTTCGATCATCAACATCGCCTCGACTCGAGCTTTGCAATCCGAGGCGCACACCGAGGCATACTCTGCCAGCAAAGGTGGTGTCGTCGCACTCACGCACGCGCTCGCGGTCAGTCTCGGGCCGGACGTTCGTGTGAATTGCGTTTCGCCCGGTTGGATCGAAGTGCGTGACCGGCGCAAAAAAAAGGCTCGAGAAAAAGTTCGGCATTCAATTGCAGATTTCACGCAACATCCGGTTGGGCGCGTTGGTATTCCCGAAGATGTCGCGCATTTGGTCGCGTACCTGTGCTCGAGTCAAGCGGGGTTTATCACCGGTCAGAATTTCGTGGTCGATGGTGGCATGGCGAAAAAGATGATTTACGCCGAATAAGCCCAAAAGGAAAGAGTGAACACATGACCCCCACCATGCAATCTCGAGAGGATGCCATCTTATGGTTGCAAACTCTGGGCTTTTTTGCGACCAAAAGAGATTGGAGAAGCATGGGTGAAAGCATCTGGGTTGCAACGGATCAAATCCATGACTATTCGTTTCTGGTGTTTCGGCATGCGGTCTACATTCACCGTCAAGCCGATCAATGGTGCGTGACCGATTTTTCAAATGGGATCACCGAAACCAAAAATTGTGGCACGCTCGAGCAAGCGGCACACGAAGCAATCCATTCGCTTCAGGAAAAGTTGGCGCGTGATCTTGAGTAGCCGCTTTCGTAGGGTGGGCCGTGCCCACCCTGAGCAAAATTCAAGTTTCTTGCAGGCGTAAACTGAACCCATGAAAAACTGGCAACCCTGGATCGCGTTCGTTTCGTACCTCGAGAGTAATGGCAAATTGCGCACGCTGTACGACCGGATCAAAGGGCCGAACGACAACGTGGACAACATCATGATGGTGCACAGCTTGCGACCCCATTCGCTCGAGGGGCACATGGTGATGTACAAGAATGTTTTGCATCACACCAGCAACAGCTTGCCGAAATGGTTGCTCGAGTTGACGGGTGTCTACGTCAGTTTGCTGAACGCCTGCGGGTATTGCGTTGAGCATCATTTCAATGGTTTGAAACGATTAATGCGTGATGATGCTCGAGCCGATGCCATGCGAAGCGCACTCGAGCAGAACAAATTTGCTGACGTGTTTGACGCTCGAGAAACTGCGATCCTGCGGTACGCCGAAGCGCTGACCAAAACCCCGGCCGCCATGACCGAATCCCTCGTGCAAGCCATGCGTGACGCCGGTCTGAGTGATGGTGAAATCCTCGAGATCAACCAGGTGGTCAGTTACTTCGCTTATGCGAATCGCACGGTGCTTGGTTTGGGTGTGACCACCGATGGTGACATTTTGGGCTTGTCACCGAACGCATCCGATGGCGATGATTGGAAGCATCAGTGATGGTTCACTCGAGCACATGAACACTGAGCAGCTAAAACATCATGCGTGCGCGGGCTCCAATCTGGTCTCGAGCGCGTAACTGACGGCCTCCTCGAGTTTCATGGTTCTTCCTTTTTGCCAGGCGTTGTGAAAACATTTTTCGTCCAGTTGGGCTTTGGCCATCATGATGAAGCGTTCGGTACGATCACGTGAAAGCAGACCGATGCGTGAGGTGTCCTCGATCTGGAAGCGTTCGGTAACGCCCCAGAGTTGGCTGGCGCGTTTGGCCTGCCCTTGCAGTACCGCGAGGCTGGCGAGGTTCTCGAGTGCGTTGCAAAGGTTGATGGTGTTCTGGATTTGCCAACTGTATTTGAGCGCCTGCGTTGCCAGCGACCGTGCCGATGCCAGGTCGCCGAGGTCTTGCATTACGGCACTCAGGCTGTCTTGAACGACGCAGGCCAGGTACAGGTCGGGAAGGTCTTGCGCGATCAGCAGCGCCTCCTCGAGATGGGCTTTTGCGGCTTGCAGATCGCCGAGCAGGAACACCAGGAAGCCCAAATTGTTGAGCGAAAACCCGGTCTCGAGGCGCGAGCCAAGTGTGCGGTTGAGGTTCAGGCTTTCTTCGAGGTAGCTGCGGCTTTTGACGTAATCACCGGTGATGATGGCCAAGTTCCCACCGACGATCCACAGGGCATTGGCGATCAGTCCTGGATGCTCGAGTTTGCGTGCCAAGGCCAGGCCCGCCTCGCTGTAGTCTTGCACGGCGGTCCAGTCGCTTTGTTTTTGGGCCACCAGGCTTAAGCGCAAGTAGGCTTGAACGATGTACTCGTCGTTCTCGAGGGTCTGGGCAAGCGCGAGGGCCTCTTCGCCGTAGGCGAGGCCGACCGGTAGGTGCTCGCTGTGAATCATGGTGATGCGTGAAATCAGGATCAAAGCCTGAAAGCGTTCGGCGCTGGCGCTGGCCGCCTCGGGATGGGACAGCACGGTTCTGAGCCAATGGATGCCTTCACCGTTGTACCCCTGTGATTGCCATAGGGTTCCGAGCAGAATACCGAGGCGCAAACCGAACAACCCATGATGCTGCTCTTGTGACCAGGCCAGGGCTGCCAGCAGGTTTTCGTACTCTCGTTTGCAGCATTTGATCTGAGCCTGCAAGCCATCGTGACTGCTCGCTTCGACGAGTGCCAGAAACGAATGCGCGTGCTTGACTCGGGTTTGCGCCATCTCCTCGGAACGTTCTGCAAGTTTTTCGCTGGCGTACTCGAGCAACAACGGGTGAAAATCGTACCGGCCTTCGGTTTCGCGTTCAGTCACGGACAGCCGCAGCAAAGATTTATTGACCAACGCCGCCAGCAAACCCAAGTTCGTGTCCGCCACGCTCGAGGCGGCCTCTCGGGTGAAACCTCCACGAAAAACCGAAAGCCTTGCCAGCACAGATTGTTCTTTGGGTTTGAGAAGATTCCAGGAATGTTCAAACACCGTTCGCAAACTTTGATGCCTGCCGGGAATGTTGCGCGATGAAGTCTCGAGCACGTCCTTGCTGCTGGTGATTTCACGCAATAGATCCGGCAATGAAAGCGAACGCAACCACCCGGCGGCCAATTCAATCCCGAGCGGTGAACCTTCAACCAGCTTGCAAACCTCGAGCACGAATGGCAAGTTTTCTGGCGTCAATTGAAAGTCCAAGCGGGCGCGTTTGGCGCGTTGCACGAACAATTCAATCGAATCCACGTATTGCGATTCGGCAAAATTGTTTCCGGTCGGAAACGGCAAGCCCTGCAATGGAAGAATATGTTCTTCCTCGAGATTCAGGCGTTCTCGGGATGTGACGACGATGCTCAGGTTCGGGCAATTCTCGAGCAGTTCACAGACGAGCAGCGCCCCGTCCACCAGATGTTCAAAGTTGTCGAGGACCAGCAGCATGTGTTTGTTACCAATCGCGGATTTGAGGGCCGCGAGAGGATCATCCGTCGGTTTGATCTGCAAGGTTTGCGCCAACATCAGCGGAATCTGCGCGGGTTCGTTCAATGACTCGAGCGCCACAAAGTACACGCCGTCAGGGAAGTTCGCCTCCTCGAGTTGACCTGCCGCCAACTGCAATGACAATCGGGTTTTGCCAATGCCGCCCGGACCCAAAAGCGTCAACAGTTGCACCTCGGGTTGACCGATCATCTGGCCCAATTCGACCAGTTCGGGATCGCGCCCAATGAACGAAGTTTTGGCACGCGGCAAATTGTTGGGAATCGTCTTGGATTCACGGCTACCTTCGAGCGTCGCCGTGACGTAACGCCCTCGCGCCTCATTACGGGAAAGCATCAACTCGAGCCCGAACTCTTTGGCCTGCTTGCGAACCTCTTCGGCCAGCGGATTGTCGCCCGCGATCAGCAACGGGTACAGGCGCTCGAGGTCTTCGGGCGTTTGATCCTGGCGTTTTACCCCAAAGGCTTTCTCGGCCCATTGCGCCCCGAGATCGAACGCAGCCTTGCCCGCATCGGTTTCTGCCGCTCGAATGAACGCGCCACAAACCTGTACCGTGACAAATTCTCGGGTACTCAAAACCCATTCCTCGAGTTCCGCGCCCCAATCTGGCAGTGAAAAGCCACGCAAGAATTCGCCCCGATACAAGGCTTCGACCTTAGGCGCATCCCGTTCTGAGATCGCGCTTTGCAACGCCGTCAGGTCGTTCTCGAGCGCTGTCCAAACCGTGTGCTCATCCGACAGAATCAGATCGCTCGAGACTTGCCGAATTTGATTCATCGCCGTGCGCAAACTGCCCGCCGGGTTCGCCGCATCCGACCAGAACAACTCCTGCACATGCCGTTTTTCTTTGCGACCCTCGAGCGCCAAGTACGCCAGCAGCAACAACGGTTTGGGCCGATGAAACCCCTCTGACTCGAGGTTCAGGCCACCGAGCAGGTTGAGGAGCAGGCGCATGGATCAGTATATGTCGTTGCACAAGAAATGACTGGACTTTTTTACAGGTGCGTCCGTCCCTTGAGCCGCGTAACCGCCGCGTAACCAGGCGCGAACGAACATCAAGTCACAAAAGAAATCCCGTTGACGCTCCGTTGACGCCTCGTTGACGCCCCCCCATCTATCCTTTGCCGAATACCGGACCAAGCAGGCCAAACACACCCCCCGAGCAGGACCAAGGAGATCTAACATGTTGAATTTCAACCTCCCATTGATCGAAGGCTTTTTCCTCGGCGCAGGTTTGATCGTCGGCATTGGCCCACAGAACACGCTGGTCTTGCGTCAGGGTTTGCGCCGTCAGCATTTACTGATGATGGTGCTGCTTTGCACGCTGGTCGATGCCACGCTGATCGGTTTGGGAATCCTCGGGGTGGGCGCACTGATGCAGGGCGAATGGTTGTCTCGAGCGATGACCGTGACCGGTGTCGCCGCGCTGCTCTATTACGGAGCCTGTTCGTTCAAAGCGGCGTTTGCCCCGGCAGCCAAGCTCGAGGAAGTCGTGACCTTGCCAACCCGCAGGCAGGTGGTCATGGCGATTCTGACGGTCAGTTTGCTCAACCCGAGCGTCTACATCGACACGATGTTGTTGATCGGTGGCGGAGCCAACCATTACCAGGCGGATCAACGCTTGTGGTTCACGGTTGGTGCGGTGGCCGCTTCGCTCGTTTGGTTTTTGGCTTTGACGTATGGCTCGGCGGTG
>JAYURE010000816.1:0-2913 GCA_043756345.1 Deinococcales bacterium
CGTTACAGCGGTGAGATCGTCGCCCCGAGCACCGGCACTTACACGTTTTACACAACCTCCGATGATGGGGTGCGGTTGAACATCAACTCCAAACTGGTAATCAATGATTTCAACGATCACGCACCACGCACGGTGAGTGGATCGGCAATCCTGACGGCAGGTCAACGGGTTGGGTTCAAGCTCGAGTATTACGAAAATTACGGCAGTGCGACCCTGAAACTCGAGTGGAGCGGTCCCGGTGTGGCACGTCAGGTGATTCCGACGGCGAATCTGTTCTCGAGCGCCCAGGTTAAGCCAGGACAAACGTTTTATGTCTCACCGACCGGCAGCGACGCCAACCACGGCAGTTTCGCATTGCCTTGGGCGACCATCAACAAGGCCGCACAAACCATGCTGCCCGGTCAGAGCGTTTACGTCCGCGATGGCACGTACACAGGCGTTTACGTCAACCGATCCGGCACGCCCGGCAAACCGATCAGTTTCCGTGCCTACCCTGGGGCCAAACCAAAAATTGTCATCACCGAAATTAACAGCCCCGGCTTTCTGCTTCAAGGTGCATCGTACATCAACATCGATGGCTTCGATCTGGATTACAAAGTCCCCGGTGTGGAAAATGCGAATGGGAAACGCTGGGAGGGTGGCATCACGATTGATGTCAATACTTACGGAGCGAAACCTGTGCGTGCCCATCACGTCAACATCACGAACAACCGGGTGCATGGTTTTCCCGGCGGCGGCATCGGCAGCGGTCTGGCCGATTACATCCGAATCGAAGGCAACACCATCTGGGAGACCGCACTCTGGTCCGAGTACGACACGAGCGGAATCTCGTTGTACCAGAACGTTGAAGCTGATTTCCTGCCCGGATTTCACAACGTCATCCGGGGCAATACCGTCTTCAAAAACGAGAACAAAGTTCCAGGCACAGGCATCGGTAGCACCACAATCACCGATGGCAATTGCATCATCATTGATGACTCGAGGTTGACGCAAAAATTCTTGGATGACAAAACCAAATACCCGCCGTACAAGAGTTACACCCTGGTCGAGAACAACATTTGCGCGGGCAACGGCGGGCGTGGCGTGCATGTTTTTTCTTCGGACAATGTGCTGGTGCGTCACAACACGCTTTACAAAAACCTCCAGACTCGAGACATCGGCGATGGAACACGAATTGGTGGTGGCGAATTGACCGCGATTGCCGCCAGCAACGTGCGCTTTGTCAACAACATCGTTTATGCCGATACCGGAGTGCGGGCGACAGACACGTACACCGGCGACGATCCTGTGTATCAAGTCAAGAACATCGTCTTTGAACGCAACCTGTACTTTGGCACGACCAACATCCCGAACAAATCCTCGAGCGATCTGATCGGCGATCCGCTCTTTGAATCTGCGGGCGTGAATGTCCTGACCGCGAATTTTCGCTTGCGAACCGGCAGTCCAGCCATCGACAAAGCTCTGGCGGGCAATTCACCGGCAACAGATGTCGGAGGCAAACCACGACCATTGGGTGTGGCCTCCGACATTGGCGCGTGGGAGTCACGCTAAGAACATGATTCTCCCTCGAGATCAGGAGGTTGCGTGAAGGCTCGAGCTTTCGTCTTTGCAGTGCTGGTTTTCGGTGCGGCCTGTGCGACCAAAACGAGTCAAACAGCCATGGGTGCACAGACCGTGGCGGCTGCGGTCCCGGAACTGATCGCTTTCGAGTATCCCGAAAGCACTGAGAACTTCCCGAACCCAGAACGCGGTTTCACCTATCAAAGCGATGTCGTTTGGCCCGAGAAAACACCGTGGGGATTCTGCGCTCAGGGTGAGAATTTTTCACAGTACGATTACACCGCCTGGAACACGCCGTTCAAGCTCGAGTTTTTAAAACAAGAACGTGCTCAGGGGCGTGCGGTGATGCAGGTTCGGTATCACGTTGCCGATTTTCGCAAACGCGATTTGACACCGGAATACTTGGCATTTTTGCAACGCGATTTTGAGACGACCCGCGAGGCGGGCATGAAGCTTGTGGTGCGTTTCGCGTACAACTACCCGATGGGAGGCCCGGATGCGGCACTGCCAATCATCTTGCGGCACATCAAACAATTGCAGCCCGTACTGACCAAGAACGCCGATGTGATCGCCTACCTCGAGGCTGGCTTCGTCGGCTGCTGGGGCGAATGGCATCACTCCTCGAACGGCTTGACCGCCGATGGACCACCGAACGAAGGCTACCTGACGGCGGCGCAACGCCAGATCATTGATGCTTTATTGCTGGCCGTGCCGCCCGAACGGATGATTGCGCTGCGCTATCCGAATCAAAAATTTGATTACTTCGGCAGCCAAGACCACAAGCCCATCGCTCCGTTGACGGTGGATCAGGCTTGGAACAAATCGAATCGTTCACGCATCGGGCATCAAGAGGATTGCTTCGTGTGCAGTCCAACCCACGGTGGTTCGTACATCAATCCTCGAGGCGATCCGAGCGAGATTCCGCGTTTCTTGCAGCAAGAAAATTTGTTCGTGGTTCAAGGTGGCGAACCTGGCGATCCCGAATCGATCTTTCCGAACGAACCTCCGAACGTCAATTCGGTGCTGGCAAGTTGCGAAACCATCCTCAAGGAAATGACACAAATCCGTTGGAGCACGATGGGATTGTTCAATTTGGGTGCAAAGTATTCGGTGATTCAACGTTGGAAACGGGACGGTTGCCATGACGAGATTGCCCGCAGATTGGGCTACCGCTATCGCCTCTTGAAATCCGAACTGCCGAAAGCCGCAACTCGAGGTGGGACGCTGCAAGCAAAATTTACCCTGAACAACAATGGTTTTGCGAACCTCTACAATCCGCGAATGCTGGAGTTGGTCCTGCGCCATCAAGCCAGCCGCAAGCTCACGCGCTTGAAACTCTTCGATGATGCCAGA
>JAYURE010000817.1:0-2913 GCA_043756345.1 Deinococcales bacterium
AATTAAAGTCATCTCACCGAAAGCCCTGACCTTGCGTTAATTGTCGCCAACTCGAGAAAACGTTGTCTACGTCGTGAACGCATCTACTGAAAATGTTCCGGACTATTGTGATAGGACACCAAGCTTTAAAATCTTGTAACCCGACTCGAAGTGATCGGCGAAAATTGGACCAATTTTTTTGCGTTTTGAAACGCAATCCTCGAGATTGTTTGTCATCATTGACCATTTTCGCGCCGTAACTGTCACGATGTCATCACTGTTTCAAGTTCGCTGCTGCATCGCCTTACGTCAAGCACCATGAATCAAATCATCGCTAAAGGTTTGCCACCGTTTCGCCTCGAGCACCATCGAACCATGATCAGTCCGGGATCGAAAAAACCCTCGAGCTTGGCACGCGAACTCCGACCGCCAATCCCGAATCTGGCTCGCTCGCCGACCAAATAATGCCACCCTTGGATTCAATGATCGCTTTGACCATCGTCAGACCAACTCCGGTGCCTTGAACGTCTGGGTTCAACCTCGAGAACAATTCAAACACTTTGGATTGCAAATGGCTCGGGATGCCTGGCCCATTGTCTCGGACCACAAAATCCAGACCAGTGGGCAACACGGACCATTCCAAACTGATTCTCGCGTTGGGTTGCGCCAACGGCATGAACTTGACGGCATTGCCCACCAAGTTCGCGTAAATCTGGTACAGCCTGGCCGCTGGGAATCGGACCTTGGGCCAACTCGAGGGCAGCACGATCTGAATTTGTTTGGCCCGAATGGTCGCCTCGAGTTCATCCAAAACGTTGGCCACGACTGCACCGACATCCAGGGTGTCATCCTGTTCTTCGACGCGACCGACGCGGGAAAGCTCGAGCAGGTTGTTGACCAGGCTGCTCATGGTGGCAACGTTTGCCCGCAAGCGGCTAACGAAAAACGTGACTTCCTCGAAATTGCTTTCATCGAGCGCCTCGAGCAGCAGTGTACTCATACCTTCGAGACTGACCATTGGGGCTTTGAGGTCGTGCGAGACGCTGTAGACGAATGCTTCCATCTCGGCGCTTTTGCCCTCGAGCGCCCGGTTTTGTTCCTCGAGTTGTTCGCGTGCTCGGGTGCGTTCGAGTGCTAGACCGACCGTTGAGGCGGCACGTTTGAGAAACTCGCGTTCAGCCCCGCGCCATTCGCCGAATCGCGGTTCGCGGGCGACCGAAAAGATGGCCAGCACATTTCCGCTCGAGTCTTTTATCGGCTCGAGACCGACCGCAATCAAGCGATCTTCGGCACGTCCGAGTGCTTCGTAGCGCATTTCATAAATTGGTTCGCCTGATTCGACAATCGTCTTGATCAATTGCGTGCGAACCAATGGCACGCCATCCAGCGCGAAATACCCCTGGTAGGTGCTCGGGATATCGCCCCAAGCGCCCATCGCCGTGACCGATTGCGGTCCGACACGCAGCGTCAAGATGTTTTGTGCGTGCAAGGCCGGTCCCAACCAGTGCATGGCCGTCTGAGCGACCTCCTCAGCAGTCTGCGTGCGCTGCAAGGCATCAGAAAGGGCTGCCAGGAACTCGGCGCGTTCTCGAGCCTCCTCGAGCGCTCGGCGCGTCTCGATGCGTTCCAGGGTCACACTGATCGTTCGGGCCGCCGCGAGCAACAATCGACGCTCGAGATCACTCCAAGGTCGGCGTCGTGCCCGGCGAAGCGCCATCAATGCTCCAGGTTCAATCATCCCGCCCTGTGATTTCAATGGGGCGCAGGCCAGGGACGCAATTCCTGCCGTCACAAGGACCGGGTTGTGATCCGAAACGTGTCGGTATTCGTCCAGAAAAATGGCTTGCCCCGACTCGAGCGCCGAATTGACATGCGATTCTGCGACACCTGAGAGCAGGTCGCTCGCCAGTATCAACCGTTCGTCACCCTCGTAATCGAGCGCCTGCACGCCAGCCTTTGAGGTTCCAACAAATACCAGCGTCGCGCCCGGAAAATGTGGTCGCAATGTCTCGAGTGCCGTGCGGCGCAAATGCACCGTGTCACGTTCACCTTCGAGAAGGCGCGAAAGGGCCAGCAGCGCGTTCGTCTCGTTGCCCGCACGGTCTATGGCTTGCCTGCCACGAGAACGTTCCAGGCAAGAACCGATGATCCTCGAGACGGCAATCAATGCATAACGTTCATTGATAGAGAATGGCACTTGGGTTTGCCGCCCGAAAGCCAGTACGCCAAAATATTGACCATCAACGGCCGTCAAAGGAACCGTTGCCAGTGATTGGGTTTGGGGCAGGGGAGACTGTTCCAACTCAGTCTCTAGGATTGAGAATTCCGGGGTTTGCGCTCGAGCCATGAGCCACGGATCTTCGGCCTGAAGTGGTCTGACTTCAATCCGAACTGGCCCGTCTGCGGAACGAGCAAAAGCGATACTTGTCAAATCTGTATCTGGGATCAGTAACGCCATCAGGTCAATGTTGAAGACATCGTAGATGCCCGCGAACGATTCTTCGATCAATTCCTCGAGCGTCGGATTGGAAATCAGCAAACCGGTGAAACGCTCGAGCAGGCTGGCAGGCAAGGCAATATCGAACGCTTCAGCGCTGGGGAACGCTTCGGGTTCCGGCAGTGAGTCCGGTAGCGTCTCGAGGGGATTGGTTTGCAAATCGTGTTGCGCCATGGTCGAAAAAGCCTAACAGGGGAGACCACCAATCGCATGTGAGCACGCTCGCCTGAACTTGAGGGGAATGGACTTTCGTTCACACCCAGCGATGGGTGCAGCCGCAGAATGGGATACGTCTCGACGCAACCCATAAAAAAGTGCTTTTACGACTGGAATCGACTTAATTCCTCTGGTTTCACACTCGAAATCCATCAAATGCTCGAGCCTTGGTTTTAGTACCTCCCCTGCGAAGTAGCGACCATGCCCGCCAGGTGCGTCTT
>JAYURE010000818.1:0-2913 GCA_043756345.1 Deinococcales bacterium
AATCGGGCAGGACCAGCCTTCACTGTAGGCGCAGTATGGGCTGTAAGCGAAATTGAAATTTGCCTCCATCGTCTCGTCACGCAATGGTGCCTCTAAGTATCGGCCTCCGCCATAGGTTTCCAGACCGCTCGAGACATCCTTGAACGGCACGAACAGGGCGTCCGGGTGATCGTCACCTTCGCGGGCAAAACCGGCCAAACGCACGGCCTGACCATCAACCTCAAACGAGAACCAGCCGACCCGTTCATAGATCGCTTCCGAACCGTTCGAGGTTGGCATCACCAGCGTTTCGCGTTTCGGATCGGGCTCGAGCGGCGTCTCGAACTCGAGGTCTGGGTTGTAGGGATGGTAAGGCAAGCCAACAAAATTTGCTTGCAATGCTGCGGGCAGCGGAGAGCGGGCGGAACGCATGAATTCATCCTTGCGTCGTGCCCATTCGCGGAAGTCGCTTTTGGTCATGGCTCGAGTATGACCCGTTGAGGGGCGTCGTGAATGTCAGTCGTGTGACGAGAACGGGTGTCAACTTTGACCAACAGGCGCTAGAATTTAACCAAGACCATGAGATCCCTCGCCGAACTTCCAGCCCTCGCCTGCCGAGACCACGTTCTCGAGCCCGTCTCACAGCGATTGGGTTGGCTCGAGCCTGTCCCAGACCATCAACGCCACGACCGCGATGCGCTTTGGGCGCGACTCAAACGCGACGGCTACCTGTACCTGAAAAAGCAACTCGAGCCGCAAGCCTCGAATGGATTCCGGCGGTTCTACTTTGAACAACTCGAGCCTTCCGGTCTGACGCAAACTGGTTCCGATCCGCTCGAGGGCGTCGCAGGCGATGAAAGTTACGACCGCCAACAGGTTCGCCAAGTCTTGTTTGACCGTGTGGTGCCGGGTGCGGAATACGACAGTTTTTGCACCTCGAGCGCGATCAAAGGATTTTTCGCCTGGTTGTTCAACGATGATGTGCACCTGCACAAACGCAAGTTGATCCGTCACGCTCGAGTCAACGATACGTGGGTCACACCCGCGCATTACGATCTCGTCTACTTGCGCGAAGGCACGACCAACCTTCTTTCCGCCTGGATTCCATTGGGTGATTGCCCAGTCGAACGCGGCGGCCTGGTCTACCTCGAGCGAAGCCACAAGCATTTCGCCGAACGAGACCGGCTCGAAGGTGGTGCCCTGCGCAACGAGCACGTCAGTTACGATCTGCCCGCCCTTGCGAACGAACTCGAGACGCGCTGGTTGATCGCCGATTATGAAGCGGGTGACATGGTGGTGCATTCCCCATTCCTGGTTCACGCCAGCCTGAACAACATCGACCCGGAAGGCCGGATGCGCCTCTCGACCGACATCCGTTATCAAGCAATTTCAGAGAAGATTGATCCGCGCTGGCAGAACCACTGGCGCGACGACGACGGGCTTTAAAGCAGGTGAAAGTCACGGAAGACGAAGCGCGAACAGCCTGCAAGGTGCTGTCTTGTGAGCAAGAAAGATTAAAGTAACGGCCAGATGCTCGAGACAATCTGGGTTTACTTTTCTCTTTCATCTTTTCTCTCGCTCTTACGCTGTTCCGAAACTCAATCCCAATTCGTTCAACCATTTGCGGTACGCAATCGCCATGCGGTCGGATCGCAGGTGCAGTTCGGCCTGCAAATCCAGCGGCAGGCGTTCGGGGCGTTGCGACTCGAGGATGGGTCGGTCCTGCGAGAAGATGGTTTCTTGAAACGCTTGGTGTTCGCTGTCCGGCGTGTCGTGCGCGTAATTCATGGCGAGCACAAAGCGGGCGACCGTCTCGAGTTCACTGATCGGTGTGACGACCAAGAGAATGGCAAGGATTTTGTCACCTGAGTTCTTGCGAAAATACGCGACGAGTGGCCGGAAAACCGTGTACGTGTAATTGACCCAACGGCCCACGCCATCACCGTCCGGGTTGGGTTGATAGACGTTGATGTCTCTGGAGGTGATGCCCTCGGGGGTGTGTTCGACGGTGTAATCGGGAATCTCTGGATGGTCTCGAGAACCCAGGTAGCCTTCGTGGACAAACGCGAAATGCGCAACATCGAGAAAATTTTCGATGACTCGAGGGCCACTGGCGTTGACGCTGAACGGGCCGCAGGGAATCTTCTTGAAGCTCGAGTCCGTCCATTCGGGCAAGGTGGGCGGGTCGTGATCGGGTTGTTCAAACGCCACCCAAACGATGCCGCTCGAGATTTGCAACGGCAATTTTGGCGTGCGTGCCTTGGCCGGAATCGCCTGGTCCGGGTGCGCCGGAATGTGCACGCAGGCCCCGCCGGGACCGTAAGCCCAACCGTGATACGGGCAGGTCAAGCGTCCAGCCTCGAGTTTGCCCAAGGACAGTTTCGTACCGCGATGCAGGCACAAATCCAACCAGCATTCCCAACCGTGCTCGAGGTGAACCAGAACCAAATCTTCGCCCATCAGTTTGAAGCCAAACGGCTTGCTCGGATAGAGTTCGCCGAGGTCGGCGGCGGGCAGCCATTCGCGTTTGAGCACCGGATCGTTCATGCTCGAGTCTACTGGCTGACCCAGACCAGCATCAATGCACTGGATTGATCACTCTTTGAGGTTGAGAGCAAGACACGGGACGTTGCACTCGGTATGATCCAAACCTGAAACAGGCGCAATCATGGAATCTGGAATCGCTCGGGGGCTGCTGAAAGCCTCGAGAATTAGATCGCAAGAATTGGCAAGATGTCGCATGCAGATTTCGCTAGCCTGAACCCATGAGCAAATCAACTGCTGAAATCTATTGGCAAGCTGTCCAAACCCGAGACTCGAGCATGGACAATATTTTCGTGTATGCCGTGCGTTCGACCGGAATTTATTGTCAACCGTCCTGCCCATCGCGCCGACCGAACCTCGAGAATGTTGCGTTCTTTGACACGCCAGAAC
>JAYURE010000819.1:0-2912 GCA_043756345.1 Deinococcales bacterium
TTGAAAGCACGGTTTGGAACTGCTGCATTTGTTCGGGGAACAGGCCGAGGTTGAAGCGCAGGATGCCGTAACCGCCCATCTTGAGGAGCACCCCCGCGAGTATGATCGAACCGGCGGTCGGAGCCTCGGTGTGCGCGTGCGGCAACCAAGTGTGAAACGGAAACGCTGGCAGCTTGATCAGGAACGCGAGCATGAAGCCCCAGAACATCAGCGCGACACCGGGAAGCGCGGAAATCACGCTCGAGTGGGTGCGCAAAATATCGTAATCGAAGGTCAACGGAATTCCGGCACCACTCGAGACTCCAAAGGCCAGCGCGAGAATGCCAACCAGCATCAGCACCGAACCGGTCAGCGAGTAGAGCACGAATTTAATCGCGGCGTAACGACGGTTCTCGTAACCCCAATAACCGATGATGAAGAACATCGGGATCAAGACGATTTCCCAGAAGACGAAATACAAAATCAAATCGAGCGAGACGAAGACACCGGTCAGACCGGCCTGCATCACCAAAAACAGCGCGAAGAAACTTTTCTTGTCCTCGTCCCAACTTGCCAGCACACTGACCAAGGTGAGGAGCGCAGACAGCACCACGAACGGCAAGGAGATGCCATCGAGCGCGACGTGATAACCGATCCCGGCAGATTTGATCCATTCGACGTTCTCGACGAAGGCGAAGCCGCCACCGGCGGTGTTGTACTGGAAGTACATCACGGCAGACATGATCGTGGTGATCAAACTTGCAGCGACCGCGATGCGTTTGGCGAGTTGAACGTTACTCGAGGCTGCAATGATCGCAGCAACCGTTGGAATCAAAATCAGAAGCGTAATCATCTGCCACCTCCGGCGTAAGCGAAGGCAAGTGCAAGAACCGCCGCCCCAACAATGATCAATCCCGCGTACCAACCGACCGCGCCGGTCTGAATGCGCCTCGAGACATCGCCGGTTGCGGCGGTGATCGCACCGACCGCATCGACAACCTTATCGACGATCAGGCGGTCAAAGATGCCAGCGATTGCGGCCGGAGCCTGCGCAATTTTCGTGACGACCTCGTAATAGAAGTCATCGATGAAGTAGCGGCGTTGCAACAGCATCGTCAACCAGTTTGGCGCGATCTGAACGGTGTGATCGCGGCGGTAGTACAACTGGAAGGCGAAACCCGCACCGGCCAGCACGAACACGAGCGACAGGATATACCCGAGTGTCGCATCGCCAATCGGCACGACCTCCGGGGTTCCGTAATAGACGAAACGTTGGAACCAACTGTTCGCAATTGGGCTACCCACAAAGCCCATCACGAACGCGAGCGTGGCGAGCACCACCAACGGCACGATCATCTCGGGACCAGACTCGTGCGGGTGATCGCTGGCGTGATGACCGTGATCGTGCTTGGCCTGCTCGTCGGAATCGGCTCGAGACATGTTCAAGGTCGGTTCGCCCTCTTGGTTCCATTCGGCGGCGTACCACGGGCTGAGGGTCTTCGGTTTGTGGAAGGCGATGATCATCATGCGGGTCGTGTAGAACGCCGTCAGAACCGCCGTGATCGCACCCATGATGTACAACGCACCGTTGCCAGATTGCACGGCGTGCAGAATCTCGTCCTTGGACCAGAAGCCTGCGGTCAACGGCACGCCCATCAATGACAGCGCACCAACCCAGACCGTGCCGAGCGTCCACTTCTGGTATTTCGCCAGGTGATCCATCTCGAAAATGTCTTGCGTGCCCGAGCCGTGGATCATGCTGCCGGACCCGAGGAAGAGGAGTGCTTTGAAGAAGGCGTGCGTCAGCAAGTGGAAGATCGCGGCGGTGTACCCAAACACGCCGAGGCTCATGAACATGTAGCCCAATTGCGAGAGCGTCGAGAACGCCATGATCTTCTTCGCATCCGCCTGAGCCGGAGCCATCGTCGCGGCGAACAATGCCGTGATGCCACCGATCCAAGCGATGATCGGCAGAACATTGCCGATGTCCATGATCGGGAAAGCTCGAGCGACGAGGTACACGCCAGCGGCCACCATCGTCGCAGCGTGAATCATTGCGCTAACCGGTGTCGGGCCTTCCATCGCATCGGGCAACCAAACGTGCAACGGAAACTGTGCGCTCTTGCCGACGGCGGCCAGGAACAACAACAGGCCGATGCCGGTCGCCGCTCCACCGAGCGCGGTTGAAAGTTCACCGTTCGCACCCTGAGCCATGATCGTCGGAATGTCCAGCGTGCCGGTGCATTGGTACAGCCAGAATAATCCGCCCATGAACGCCAGATCGCCGACGCGCACGGTCAGGAAAGCTTTCTTCTGCGCCTGCTGTGCGCTTTTTTTCTTGTAGAAGAAACCGATCAGCAGGTACGACATCAGGCCCATGATCTCCCAATACAGAAGAAGGTGGAAGAAGTTTTTCGCCATGACCATCGCCAACATCGCGGCGGCGAACAAGTTGATGTAACTGAAGAATGTCGGGTAGCGTTCCTCGCCCCACATGTACCCGATAGCGAACAGGTGAATCAGTGTGCAAACAATCGTGACCATCAACAGCGTGATTGCGGCAACCTGATCGATGTAATGGCCATACGGAATGCCAGCCTCGTTTTGAATAGCCAACCAAGACCATTCTTGAACGAAAGGAAAGCCGCTCGAGGCCGGTTTGATGATTGCATTGTCAATCGCGGCGGCGAGTTCTTCGCTGTGGTGCTTCGGTGATGCGACACCCTCGCTGCTCGAGTGTTCACCCATCGTTGCGCCCTCAGCCATCGTGCCTTCAGCCATTGCAGCAGGTTTGGCCTCGGCAGCTTTCGCAGCCTTCTCGAGTTTTTCCTTTTCCTTCTCGAGTTTGTAAATCGCACCCATCTGGTTCGGATTCCACTCCGGTGCGGCCTTGAATGCCTCGGCGAAAATACCGATGGCAACCACGGCAGAAA
>JAYURE010000820.1:0-8117 GCA_043756345.1 Deinococcales bacterium
CGCGATTCGATCTGCCGGTCACGTTCATATCACCGCTTGGAGCGTTTTCACCAATCCACCTCGAGAGGCCGCGTTGCGTTGCGCTGCGATTGCGACCGAGGCGGGCGCGACCGTCAGTTTCGATCCGGGTTCGTACCAGATGATCCGTGAAGTGGGTCGTGAAGAATTCCGACGCACGATGAAGGACATGAGCATTGATTTTATCTTCCCAAATCTCGAGGAGGGTCGTGCCTTGACTGGCAAGCAATCCGCGCCGGACGTGCTCGAGGCGTTGCGGGACTTGTACCCAGAAACGATGGTCTGCCTGAAATTGGACAAAGATGGCGCGATGATTGCGCATGGCAACAGCGTGCTCGAGGTGGCGGCCACAACCGATCCGATTGTCGATGCGACCGGAGCGGGCGATGCCTTCGGCGGTGCGTTCCTCGGGCATTACTTGCGGTCAAACGATGCGCAGGCGGCGGCGAACCTGGCGGTACAAACGGCGGGTTGGGTCGTCTCGAGATTCGGTGCTCGGGCGGCAATGGATGATGCGGTTCGGGCACGAATCGCACAGTACGGATTTCGACAAGACGGACTAAAGTAAGCCATGCAAAAGATCACACCGTTTTTGTGGTTTGAAGGCAATGCTCTCGAGGCCGCAGAATTTTACGTTTCGATCTTCAAATCCTCAAAGGTCATCAACGCCTCGCCGATGTTGGTCACGCTTGAACTCGAGGGGCAACGGCTGATGATCTTAAATGGCGGGCCGCATTACAAGCTCACGCCTGCGGTGTCGTTGTTTGTGCATTGCGAAACGCAACTCGAGATTGATGACCTCTGGGCGAAGCTCACAGACGGTGGCTCGGATGGTCGCTGCGGTTGGCTCGTGGACAAGTACGGCCTGTCATGGCAACTCGTGCCAAGCATTCTGGGCAAATTGCTGGGCGACCAAGACCGGGCCAAAACGCAACGGGTCATGGCGGCAATGATGAAGATGAACAAGCTCGAGATTGCCGTTTTGGAGCAGGCTGCCGAACTGTAAGAACGTTTTTCGTAGCGTTTTTCGTAGGGGCCAAGCTTGCTTGACCCGCAAGATGTGGGCCAAGTGCTTCAGAACTCGAGTTAGGCTGGATCATGCGAAAGATATTCCGAAACGTTCTGATTGCCTTGGCCGTCATTCTTGTGGCCGCCGTGATTGGCATTGCGATTTACGTGCAACCATTGCAGGCAAAAGAGTCAGCGAAAGCAGCCGTTGCCAGCACCACAGCCGTCAAAGTGATTGACTCGGGCGATCAGATTATTTTCATGCCATTCAAAGCTCCAAAAACCGGATTGATCTTTTATCCCGGTGCGAAAGTCGATCCTGCCGCGTACAGCGAATCCATGCGAACCATTGCCGAGGCCGGTTACGCGGTGTTCCTCGAGAAATTCCCGCTCAATTTCGCCATCATTCAACCGAACCGGGCAGATGACGTGATTGCCAAAAATCCGAGCATCACGAATTGGGCCATTGCCGGTCACAGCTTGGGCGGCGCGAGTGCCTGCCTGTACGCAAACACCTCGAGCAAGGTCAAAGCGTTGATTTTCTGGGCCGCGTACTGCGATAAAAGTTTTGACCTGTCATCCCGAACCGATGTGCAAGTCACGAGCATTTCTGGATCGTTGGATGGACTGGCAACATCCGAGAAAGTTGAATCGACCAAAGTCTTCGCACCCTCGAGCACGAAATACGTTGTGATCAACGGTGGCAATCACGCGCAGTTTGGAAATTACGGTGTGCAGTCTGGTGACAATCCCGCGACGATTTCGCTCGAAGATCAGCAGAAACAGATTATTGCGGCAACAATCTCGGCGCTGTCCGGGCTGTAATCATCAAACGCAACCGGGAACATCCTCGAGTTTGAAGTACACGGGAATGCCGCGTTCTCGAGCGATTCGCACGTCGTTGTCTGCGCCTTTGGATTCACCCTCGAGCCGCAAAACTGCATCGCAGTGTTGCAGCAATCGTCCAGCGGTTGGGTGCAGGACTTGATCGTAAAGTTCATCGCCAACGTGCTTGCCGCCCGCGATATTCCAGATTGGCAGCGCGACCCATTCGCCAATCATTGGGATGTGCCCGGCTTGGAAAAGAGGCCAGGATGCTTGCTCGAGGTGTTGGAGGTTTGCGGCCATCTTTGCGGGATCGTCGTTGGTGCCGGATCGGTACGGGCCTGCAATCAGGATCATCATGGGTTTGGTCATGGTTTTGTCCTTTCACTCGAGGAATAGCGTCACGGGTCTCGAGCCGTTTCAGGTTGTGCTGAAGGCCTCGAGATGGTTTGGGGGTGTGCCGAGAACGCCTGATCTCGAGTTTGAATATACGTGCAATTACGTGCAATGTCAAGATAATTCGTGCAAACCTGTGAAGTATTCCTGTAGAATATCCATGTGCTCACCAGCCAACGCAAAAAACTGATCCTCGAGCGCTTAAAACGCGACGGACAAATCATCGCCAAAAATCTCAGCACCGAACTCGAGCTTTCCGAAGACACGATCCGCCGTGACCTGCGCGAACTTGCCGCCGAAGGACTGCTGCAACGGGTTCACGGTGGCGCACTGCCCGCCTCGCCCGCGACAGCAGATTTGAGCGCCCGGCAAAAAATTGGCACGACCGGAAAAACCGCGATAGGCCGAGCCGCCGCAAACATGATTCAACCCGGTCAAATCGTGATCCTCGACGGTGGCACAACCGCCGTTCAACTCGCCCGACATGTACCGCTCGAGTTAAAAGCCACGATCATCACGCACAGCCCAAGCATCGCCGTGGAACTCGAGCATCACACGCAACTCGAAGTGATTCTTCTGGGTGGAAAGTTGTTCAAACATTCGATGGTCGCGGTCGGTGCAGCCACCATCGCAGCCATCTCACAAATCCGGGCCGACACGTACTTTATGGGCGCAACCGGCATTCACCCAACGGTCGGCCTGACCACCGGTGATCTCGAGGAGGCGCACGTCAAACGCGCCCTGATGAACAGTGCCGCCGAAAGCATCGCACTCGCATCGAGCGAAAAGTTGAACGCCGCATCGCCCTATCAGATCGCACCGCTCGAGGAATTGTCTGGGATCATCACCGAACGCGACGTGCCCGAAGACGTGACCGATCCGTTTGAAAAACTCGGCATCACCATCACTCGAGCCTGAGAGATTTTTTTGCAGTACGCTGAAGCAGCACCCGAGCCAACATTTGCATGGAGGTTTCGTCAATGCCCAAAGAAATCCTCGCGTTTCTGACGATCTTCACCGCATTGGGTTGCGGCATGATCGGTGGCCTGCTGTTCGCGTTCTCCAACTTCGTGATGCGAGCCCTGGCGCAACAACCACCCGAGAGCGGCATTCGCAGCATGCAGGCGATCAACATTACGATCATCAACCCGTTGTTCTTTCTGGTGTTTCTCGGCACGGCATTGGCATCGCTGATTCTGGCGATTACTGCACTGCCTCGACTTTCGAGCCCTGGGACATTGCTATTGCTGATTGGTTGCGTGCTCTACATCGTCGGAACGTTCGGCGTGACGATGGCGTTCAACGTGCCGCTCAACAACAGGCTCGCCGTTCTTGAGCCAAGCACAACGCAGGCCGCCGAATTCTGGCGCGAGTACGTCAGCAGTTGGATGCAGTGGAATCACGTCAGAACCATCGCCGCGATTCTGGCTTCAGGGCTGCTAATCTTGTCAGCACGAACTTGAAGTTGGCTTGAACACTCGAGCTTGAATCAGAACCGGAAGTTCACACCAATCGCGGCATGAACATTCCACGGACTGAGCGATGAGCATGGCAGACCTTCAGGCAATGGCGGGCCAAAACACGATCCTGCCGTCGGAAATCCCAAGACCAAACCTGGACTGGCCTCTACGAACACGGAAACCAGCGGCGAAATCTGATACTCGAGACCAGCAAGAACATGCACACCAACGAATAGGGCTGTCCTTGGTTCAGCCAGAAAGCCTGAGCCAACACCCAAATACGCACTCAAATCAGGAAAAATCGGCACACGCCCATACGCCTCCAACGACCCACGCAATCCAGAAACCAACTGACTCGAGAGCGCCGCACGCAAACCCAAACCGGAATCAAAATCCACCCCAGCTTGAATACCAAACATCGGTAAGAACGACACGTTTTGGCTTTGCCCGCTGCTGATGAACACCCACGAACTGTCCAACCGAAGACCAAAATAACCTTGATCCGCCGAAGCACTCGAGCTTGCTAGAAACAATGCAAGCAGTGATGCACGAAGAATTTTCATTTCTCGAGTTTATCAGTTTTCGCGTCAACGTCACATAAATTCCTGTCACGTTCACACAATCGTTTCAACTCCTATTTTGCTATGCTTAGTGCTCTACATGAATCGACGCCATTTCCTTCACGTTCTGGGAACCACTTCGCTCTTGAGTGTCCTGCCAGCACGCGCCCAAAAGATCGGAGCGAGCCAAACCCCGATGTACCTCATGCCCGATGAAGGCGAACCACACGCCGCCACCTGGATGGCCTATGGTGCGACCGCATCCGCCTGGGGCACGGGTGGTTCTTACGGGGCCAGTCGCGTTCCGGCCCGCCATGACTTGATGCGCATTGCCGTCAACCTCTCGAGGTTCGAGGCCGTCAAGATACTCGTCTCAAAGGCGGACTTGGTGCAGGCGCAACAATTCCTCGCCACAGCCAAACAAGAAGCTCAGAAACCCGGATCGGTGTTCTCGGGCGATCAACGTCTTCCGGCGTTGGAGGCGGGCGGCAAGATCAGCCTGATTCCTCGAGAGGTCAATGACCTTTGGGTGCGAGACACCGGTCCCGTCTTCGTCTGGGATGCGCAGCGCAAGCTCGCGGGTGTGAACCTGAATTTCAACGGCTGGGGACAGGAAAATACTGGTGCGCCGGGTTGGGCACGCGATCCCGAAAAGGCCCGCAATGGCGTGCAATCACAAGACATCGGCCAGGATCGGAAGGTTGCCAAGTTCATCCTCGGCCAGACGGCTGTTGCCAATGTCAAAACCTGGTTGGTGATGGAGGGCGGTGGTCTCGAGGTCGATGGTCACGGCACGGCGATCTGCACCGAGAGTTGCATCCTGAACCGCAACCGCAATCCCGGCAAATCCAAGCAGGATGTTGAACGTGAATTGAACCGAATCATGGGCATCCGCAAAGTCATCTGGTTGCCGGGGGTCAAAGCGCAAGAAATCACCGATGGTCACATCGACTTTTACGCCCGGTTTGTCGGTCGGGGTCGGGTGGTGTACGGTTTGGACAACGATCCGCAATCGAGCGAGTACGCGATCACGCATCAGCATCAGACAATTCTGGGTCAAGCGACCGATGCGGACGGCAAGAAACTCGAGATCACGCCGCTGGTGGCCCCGGATGCGGCGCAGGTTAAACAGAGCGTCTTAAAACGCAACGGCTGGAACGCCAAGCTGTTCAATGCCGAAAGTTTCGCCGCCGGTTACGTCGGGTTTTACCTGGCGAACGGTTGCGTGCTGATGGCGCAGTTCGGTGATCTCGAGGCGGATCGAAGCGCTTTTGAAACACTTCAATCGCTCTACCCGGACCGTGTTGTGATGCAGATTTCCACGGATGGGCTGGCGAATGGTGGTGGCACGATTCATTGTGCCACGCAGCAGCAACCCGGTTGATACTCAGACGCACGGCGCATCGGTGTGCTGGCTCGAGCATGAACGTCAGGTGCATTCCTGTCACGTTCACAAAATCGTTTTAACCTCGAGCATGAACCTGAGAATCTTCGCGCTCGCTTTGGTTGTGGTCGCATTCACCTCGAGCCTGAGCCTCGGGCAAACTCCCGCCAGCGATGATGTGGGCGATGGCCCACTGACCATTCCAGAATTGCGCGAGGGTTCGTATCCGGGCAGCGCCATCAAGATCGAACGGCAACTCTCGAGCGGCAGGAATTACAAACGCTACCTGTCCTCGTACCAATCCGAAGGGTTGAAAATCTTCGCGCTCTTGACCGTGCCAAACGGCGCGAAACCCAAAAACGGTTGGCCCGCAATCATTTTCAACCACGGGTATATTCCGCCGAAGCAATACCGCACGACCGAAAAGTACGTGGCGTATGTCGATGGCTTCGCTCGAGCCGGGTACATCGTCTTCAAACCCGATTACCGGGGTCATGGCAGCAGTCAGGGTGAATCTCAGGGCGCGTACTTTTCCCCGGCATACACCGTCGATGTGTTGAACGCCACCTCGAGCGTGGCGAAATTCAAAGAGGCGAACCCGAATCGGATTGGCATGTGGGGCCATTCGATGGGCGGGTATTTGACGTTGCGTTCGATGCTGGTGGATTCCAGAATCAAAGTTGGTGTGATCTGGGCAGGCGTGGTTGCACCGTACAAGGACATCATTGAACGTTGGACGGGAAGAAAACCCAGTGACATTCCCAAAGAAGCATTGCGCCGCCGCAAACTCGTGCTCGAGAAATTTGGCACACCCTCAAGCAATCCGGTGTTCTTTGATTCGATCTCGCCGAACACGTACTTGAGTGATGGCATCAATCCGTTGCAAATCCATCATGGCCTGAGCGATCAAACCGTGCCGTACCAATTCTCGAGGGCGCTCGTCAAAGGCTTGCGCAATGCGAAACAACCTTACGAGTATTACGAGTACGCCGGGAACGATCACAACCTCAAGCAAAGTTTTGGTCTGGTCATGCGCCGCAGCGTGGCGTTCTTTGATCGGATTTTGAAGAAGTAAAAGAAGAGGAAGCGCGAACAGCCCGTTAGCGACCAAAGCCCGAAGGTGCTGCTGTAGGGTCAAGACAGGTGCTGTCTTGTGAGCAAGAAAGATCAAAGAGAAAATTAAGGGCTCAAGATTTTACTTTCTTCTTTCCTCTTTCCTCTCGCTCTTCAGTTGCGTCGTCCTTTAACGTGCCAGCCTGCCTCGTTCACTCCGGCCCTGGCATTCACAACCCGTGCGAGGATGAACAGGAAATCTGAAAGTCGATTCAAGTAACGGGCGACTTCGTGGTTCGCCTTCTCGAGCGTTTCGAGGTACAGCACTTCGCGTTCTGCGCGCCGGGTGATCGTGCGGGCCATGTGTAGCGTGGCAGCAGCGGGCGTGCCACCAGGATGAATAAAGTTCGACCAGGGTGGGCATTCTTTTTGAAACCGGTCGATCAAATGCTCGAGCCCTTCAACGTCTTGCGTGTCGATTCTCGAGACTTTGGCTTCGTATTTCGATCCGGTCATGGTTGCCAAGTCCGCACCGACATCAAAAAGTGCATTCTGAATCTGGGCGAGCACGCCATCGATCTCGGCGAGTTTTTCGTCGCCCGCCATGTGCGCTCGGGCCAACCCAATGCTCGAGTTTGCTTCATCGACCGTGCCATACGTTTCGACCCGTTGCGAGAATTTCTTGACGCGCTCGCCGCCGTACAGTCCGGTTTCGCCCGCATCGCCTGTTTTCGTGTATATCTTCATGATCGCAGGCTAACCCGGCCCGACATTTTAACATCGTATCTCGAGACCGTAACCCGCGATTCGCAGGCCACACTTTTGTCGCAATCCTGGGTCTTGAGTGCATCGTTCACGGTTAAAGTCTCTTCTCGAGGCCTCAAACGGTAGGGTATGCTCGCGCCGCGTTACTCGAGGTGCGAATGTTGGCATCAGTCCGTGCAGAACACCCCGGTTTGTGGCGCTGGTTCCTGGTTCTTGTCGGATTCACACTCGTCTGGCAAATCTGGACCTTCCTGACTTTTTACGGGTTGCGCAACAATTTGCTCGAGGCGGTTCTGCGCCTGTTGCCGTTGGTGACGGCAGCGACCTTGTGTACGGTCGTCGCCCTCAAGTTTACGGATCGCTTGCGGTTGGCCTGGGCTTGGATTGCGGCTGCGTTTTGGAGTTTCACGGTCGGTGCAAGCATTTACGCGGCGTTGAAATTCATTTTTCTCGCCGAGGTTTACCCTTCGATTTCCGATGTTTTTTACACGCTTGCGTCTCCGTTGCTGGTGGTTGGTTTGTTTTACTTGCCGCACGTTTCGTACCGTCGGCTCGAGGCTTGGCGCATGGCGTTGGATGCGAGTGTGATCGTGGCGGTCATGGCGGGGTACGGTTGGTATTTTGTGCTCGCGCCAGCGTTGTTGGCGC
>JAYURE010000821.1:0-2906 GCA_043756345.1 Deinococcales bacterium
CGCTCGTGTCGCTTGAGGTCGATCAGGCCGTGATCGTGGGCCTGTCCATGGGCGGTTACATCGCGTTTCGGTTGCTCGAGCGTTTTCCAAATTTGGCTCGAGCCTTGGTTCTTGCGGATACACGGGCCACGCCTGATTCACCCGAGCAAGTCAAGACCCGTTTGGCCTTGGCGGATCGCGTCGAACGCGAAGGCATGACGTGGCTCGCTGATTCCAACATCGTCAACCTCGTTGCCGAAAGTGCGGGCCAGGAAGTTCGCTCGAGCTTGCGCGAAATGCACCTTGCAGCCAGTGCGGTCGGAACGGCAGGAGCGGCCCGAGCGATGGCAGCCAGACCGGATTCCACACCGATGCTCGAGACTATTCAAGTTCCAACCCTGATTGTCGTTGGCGAGCACGACAAACCCACGCCGGTTGGGATGAGCGAAGACATGCACGCCAGAATCAAAGGTTCCAAACTCGAGGTCATCAAGAACGCTGGTCACATGAGCAACCTCGAGCAACCCCAAGCCTTCAACCGCGTCCTGCTCGAGTTTCTGAACAATCTGTAATCTGATTTTTTGTAGGGGCGAAGCATGCTTCGCCCTCGCCAGTACAACAACTTGTAGTTCGACGTTCACAAACCTCTGGGTGCTCGAGCCTGTTTATTCCCATCCCAAACCGGTACGGTGATGCCCGTGGCACGTCGTCCTTCTAAACCCAGTTCGTCTCGAGAATTCCGTCCGTTGCGCGTTCGCAACTGGTGGGTCGATCAAATCTTTTTGCGTCGTGTCGGTGGGCGAATCGTGGCGAATGTCAGTTTGGTTTCGGGTCAGAACGAGTTGCGCACACAGAAGGTTTTCCCGCCGACCGGCAACCCGGTCGATGCCATTCGCATCGTCGCCCGTGAGATCGCCCGTTTGGGCATTGTGGACGATGCCAGTGGCGCTCGGGTGCGTTGGGCGATGGCGAGCAACATTTCCGCACAGGATGAACTCGAGGAGGACAAAGACCTCGAGATGGTTTTTGCCGAGGCGTTTCGGGATGCGTTGTCGCAAGTTTGGGACGATCAGCGGTAATTGAACCCGAATTCGGGTCGATTTCGAGATTTTGAGCCTCGTTCCCCCATTTTTGCTCCATTTTCGCCTTGAACCAAGATTGAGGACCGATCCTCGAGCCGGTTGAATTCGGAAACCTCAACTTTCGATTCGGATTTTTGCCATCTTTGGTCCAGGCTTTCATCCTCGAGTGGGGATGAAAACTCATCTTTAGGGTGGAAAGTGGGGAAAAGTGGGGACAGGTGGAAATAAGTGGGAAGCACGTGCTACGCTTTATTGAAGGTCAGTTTTCGCTGTACACGGGGAATAAGCGGGTTCCGAGTCTGAATCACGCAGGGCGGATAGTGGGAGGTTGTGGGAAATGCCGTTCGGGGAACACCCTTACACAATCGATGACAAAGGTCGCGTGGTCATGCCACCCGACTTTCGGAAATTCGTCGAGGATGGCATGGTCCTGACCCGAGGTTTTGAGGGCTGTCTGTACGTCTTTCCGACCAGCGAATGGCAACGGATTGAGTCTGCGGTGATGGATTTGCCGTTGAATGACAAGGCTGGCCGCGATTTCATGCGTTTTTTCTACTCCGGCGCGAACAAAGTCAGGTTGGATGCGCAGGGCCGGGTCAGCATTCCGGGCACGCTACGCAATTACGGTGCGCTCGAGGCCGATGTGGTCGTGACCGGTGCGCCAAAACGCCTCGAGATTTGGAACACGGACCGTTGGAACGCCGTAATCGCCGAAGTGCAAACCATGCCGCCACGACAGGATGATTTGCCAGAAGTCCTTAGGAAATTGGTTGGATGATGACGCTCGAGCCCCCCGCCAACACGAACGCAACCACAGGCAAACTGCTCGCCCACGAGCCGGTCATGCCGCTCGAGGTTTTGGAGATGCTCGAGCCGAAACCGGGCAAGCTGATTGTCGATGCGACCCTCGGCGGTGCGGGTCATACACGATTGCTGCTTCAGGCCGGTGCGAGCGTGATTGGTGTCGATCAGGACCCTTACGCGCTCGAACGTGTGCGTGGCGAAAATCTTGCAAACCTTGAGTTGATTCAGAGTAATTTTCGTGACCTTCCAAAGTGTCTCGAGGGTCGTAAAGTCGATGGCGTGCTGATGGATTTGGGTGTCTCGAGCTTTCAACTCGACGATACCGAACGCGGATTTTCGTACCATGGCAACGCGCCGCTCGACATGCGCATGAGCCAATCTGGACTGAGCGCCGCCGATGCCGTCAACGATCTCGAGGCTGAGGAGATTGCCAGAATCTTGTTCGAGTACGGCGAAGAACGCCACTCTCGCCGCATCGCCCGCAACATCGTTGAAGCTCGAGACAAAGCACCGATTGAAACCACAGGTCAACTTTCCGAACTGATTCGCAGGGCGTATCCCGGCGGGCATTCTCGAGGTATTCACCCGTCACGGCGCAGCTTTCAAGCGTTGCGAATTTATGTCAATGACGAGATCGGCGCACTCGAGGAAGGCTTGCGCGGCGCGGTCAGCGTGCTCAAACCCGGTGGGCGTTTGGTCGTGATCAGCTTTCATTCGCTCGAGGATCGGATGGTCAAACGGTTCGTGCGAGGCAATCCAGAACTGCACGCGCTCTCCAAGCGACCGCTCGAACCGGGTTTGGAAGAGGTCGCCCGCAATCCCCGTTCGAGAAGTGCAAAACTTCGTGCCGCCGAAAAACTCGAGCCTACTCTCGAGGTGAACCCGTGAACCTCAAAGCACGCACGCACAAATTCTTGTTTGTTTACAGCGTGCTCTTGTGTGGCCTCGCCGCGACGCGCTACGTCACCCGCGAGACGTACCCGAACCTGATTCAACTCGAGCAGGAACGCGACCGCCTGATGGACCGTCAGGCCGAACTGC
>JAYURE010000822.1:0-2905 GCA_043756345.1 Deinococcales bacterium
TGCGAGCAGACCGGCAATCGTGTAGGTCAGCAGCAGGATCGTGCGGTTGTTGATGCCCGCGAAGTGCGCGGCTTTGGCGTTCGTGCCGGTCAAGTAAAGCCGAAAGCCGTATCGGGTGTTGGTGAAGATCCAGGCGAGGATGCTCGAGACGATCAGAAACAGAATGAATGGGATTGGAATGCCCAGGATTTGTCCGTTGCCGATTTGCACGAACGCATCAATGTACCCGAGCGACAGTGCCGATCCGTTGGTCAGCACCACGGCGATGCCACCGAAGACCAGTTGTGTGCCGAGCGTTGCCAGGATCGGTGTGAAGTTTCCGAACGCGACCAGCATGCCGTTGACCAGGCCGCAGCCAAGCCCAGCCAGCACCGCGAGTGTCGGGAATAAAAATGCAAACTCGAGCCCTTGGGTTTCGGCATTGAAGATGCTTTGAGAGATTTTTCCGGCAATGATGGCGCTCAGGTTGGCGACGGCCACCACCGACAAATCGATGCCGCCGTTGCCGGAGAGCATCGTGATCATGATGGCGAGGGCCAGCAGGCCAACTTCGGGCAGTTGCGTGCCCATGCTTTGAAAGTTGTCAGCGGACAAGAACGTGCCGCTCGAGAGAATCGCGGCGACCACCGCGATGGCAATGTTCGCACCGAGCAGGAATTTGAGGTGGTTGTCGGTCAGCCAACGCAATGGAAACCTCGGAAGCGGAAAGGGTTGGCAAACGTTTGCAGTTTGCATCGATGAAAACAATGGACGAAAGACGTTCGCCACGACCTGAGCACGAATTGAAAGACTTCAGCATTCTCTTGGCTGGGTCGAGTTGTGTCAAGTGTGGCGGCTTACGATTGTGCGCACACTGTATTACAACCTCAAGAGGGTTCTGGGTGACGTTTCGTGACGCTCTCGAAACGCCAGTTCTCTTAACGCCGTTCCCAAAGGATCAATGCGCCATCCTCGGGATCGTCTCGAGTGCCAGTCCGAACAAATCCAGATTTCTCGAGCACCCGCATGGACGCCAGGTTGTCCATGACCGTTTCGGCCCGGACGCAAGCCACGCTTTTGCGTTCGAGCAACCAGGTGGCAAAAGCGGTCACCAATTCGCTCGCGTAACCTCGGCCCTGAAACGCAGGATTGACGCCGTAACCGATTTCAACCTCACCGTTCGAGTTCGGCGGGCGTTTGCAACCCATCTGTCCAATGGCGGTACTCGAGGCGCGTTCGATCATGATCCCGCCCCATTCCGGTTCCAACGGGTTCGCCTCAAGGTGTCTGAGCATCATCGGAAAAATTGCCAGCGCATCGCCGGGCCACTCGTGCGGGAAACGGATCAGCAAACTTGAACCGGCCACGGGTACGAGCGCCGAAAAATTGGGCTGTTCGAGCCGGGTTTTGATGACCTCGAGCGGCGTGGGGATCAGCATCAAGCGTGCGGTTTGCAACTCGAGGCGCATGGGTGGATCGTAGCACCGGCTACCGAGTTCCGCCCCGTTCTAAAGTTGATTGGTGATGGTTATTGACAGTTAACACTTTTTAATCTAACCTAGCGCCATAAAGGAGGAGATGGCATATTTTGGCGGTGGATATCAGGAGTTGGCGCTTTTCGATTCGGATTCAATCTGGACAGGAGTGATTCAATGCTCGAATGGAACGGTGATGCGGTCATGACGCTCGAGGAGGCGGCAGGTTTCCTCAAAGTCTCCGAGACGACGGTTTACCAACTGGTGCGTTCCGGCGAACTGAAAGCCCGCAAGGTTGGGCGCGAATGGCGAATCCTCAAAAGCCAACTGGTCGAATTTCTCAAACAGGACGGTGAAGGTATCACCCAAGACGCCACGATCATGCCCGACGAGGACAACGGTGGCGAATACCGATTCGAGGATGGTCAAGAAAAAGTCGCGCTGTGGTTGCCGATCTCGAGGACCGAAAAAGCGAAATTGATCGAACGCATGACCGCCAAGAAAACTTCGATGACCGAACTGGTGATGACCGCGATCAGGGATTTTTTCTGAGTCAGATCAGGCTCGAGCTTGGGTTCGCTTGAAGCCTCGAATCACCCTGAGGTGTGAAAATCTGCTTGACAAGTTCGCACGCACCGGGACAGGCTGACCCATGTTTCGCCATCTTGTTTTGACCATCACCATTCTTCTGTTTTTTGGCCAAGCCCTCGCCGCCTGCCCGAACAACCCGGACGCCGACACGCTCGAGATTGACGGTATCGGCGTGATCCAAGCGGGCAGCATCGCCTCGGATGATGCCGGGCAGTTCTTGCGCAATGCTTGCTTTGAATACCAAGGTTGGACCTTTGCTGGTCCCGAATTTCGTGCCACAGAAAACGGGCTCGAGGGCAAAAACGTCACGCTCGAGGCTCCGGGCGGCAAAGGCACGGTCGCGGCGCTCGGGTTTCTAACGAGCGAAAACAGTGTCGTCTTTCAGGATTTGCACCTCGAGTTGACGCCAGGATTTCAACTGCAAGGCTTTCCGTTCGTTGGTCGTTACAAGTTGGCCGCCGAGACTGGATCACTGAACGCCGCACGCTTCGAGTTGAACAACGCCATCTTTGATGAATTCAGCGAATCGGGTCAGCCGACGCGCCGCATTCGGGCGAAACGTGCCATCCTCAACGATTACACCGCAACACTGTTTGACGCGGTGATCGCCCAGACCACCTTCACGATTCGAGGCGGGTTGATCGTGCAGGCCAACCAGCAGATCGGCGTGTTGCGCAGCGATGCCATCCTGGGCCGCAACCGTGACGCCGACGAGATCGCCGTGCAAGCCGACCGCAGCACCATCGACGAGGAAGGCATCATCCACCTCGAGAACGCCACGCCACGCATTTTTGGGGTGCGTTTGTTTGCACTGCCTTTCCTCGAGTACGACCCGAACGAGGCGTTTCCGTTTGTGTTCT
>JAYURE010000823.1:0-2895 GCA_043756345.1 Deinococcales bacterium
CACCTCGATCAACCTGCCGTACTCGCTCGCACCGAACACGCAATACGTTTGGGGCGTGGGCACCGATGATCAATACTCTATTGGCGAGATCTTTGGCGCATCTCCCAGCACACTCGCCGCGAGCCGCTGGGTGGACACCAACCATGTTTTCAAACTGCGCGGCAAAGGGTACGGGACCGACGCGATGAACACCTGGCGCGGCAGGCAGGCCGCAACGTACCTCGAGCGCACCGGTTCACTGCCCAGCGTCGGCATCGGCACAGACTTGCGACCAGGGCAACGCCTGATCTCACGCGGCTTCCGAGCATCCTCGAGCGAATCGGCCAGCTTCACCACCGGAAAGTAGGAGGGAGCCATGAAAAAGATCAATTCAGCAAAGATCAATTCAGCAAAGATCAACTCAGCGATCATCTCAGCGTTGACCCTGGCGGCCTTCCTCGCCGCCTGCAACACCATGCCCGCCACAACAACCCCAACCGTCCTCAACGATCAGCCAGCCAGCAGTGGTGAATTGCTGGTCAAATATCGCCAAGGCACAGCACAAAGCCTGCAAGCGGGCAGCCTGAAAATCTCGAGCTTGGAGGACGACAACTGGGGCACCCTGGCCCTGGTGAGCGTTCCCGAAGGCCGCGAACTCGAGTACGCCGCCAAGTACGAAGGTCAAGCGGGCATCGAGTACGTCGAACCGAACTACACCATTGCCAATCCGGGCCGACGCGAAGGACAACTCGGCACTCGAGCCCTGAAATTGGGAACAAAAGCCATCACCCCAATTCCAGCGACCAGCATCACCGATCCGTACTTCGTCAACGTGCCCCCAGCACCCGGCTTTGATACGACCGGCGTGGACGGCACCGAGTACAAAAACCAACCCTTCCTCTGGGGCATCAACCGTGTTCGCGCCCCAGAAACCTGGGCCGCCGGATTCAAAGGCGCAGGCGTCGTGATCGCCTCGATTGACGAGGGCGTGGACCTGACCCACCCCGACCTGGCCGCAAACATCTGGACCAACCCTAAACCCTCGAGCCGTTGCCCCGGCGCTCACGGTTACGATTTTGTCGATAACGATGCCGACCCGAGTGACACCGGCGGACACGGCACGCATACCGCAGGCACCTTCGCCGCCGCGATCAACGGCGTCGGCGTGGTTGGTGTCGCCCCCGAAGCAAAAATCATGGCCTTGCGTGCCCTCGGCTACCAGGGCGGCTCGACCTTCATGCTGGTTCGTGCCATGAAATACGCCGCCGACTGCGGCGCACAAATCGCCAACAACTCCTGGGGCGGTTCCAGCCGCACCAAAGCCTTCAGCGACATCATGGAATACGGCACCGCCAAAGGCACCACCTACGTCTTCTCCGCCGGAAACTCCTGGGACAGCGGCAACCCGCAAAACTCACCGGTCGGCTACAGCCAATTCCTCTCCGGTGTGATCGGCGTGGCCGCCACCAGCGCCGACAATTACCAAACCGGATTCTCGAGCGCCGGAAAATTCGTCACGGTCGCCGCCCCAGGCCAAGGCATCATGAGCACCGTACCAGTCGCGCAGGGCAACACGCCCGACGATGCGTACCTGATGATCTCGGGCACCTCGATGGCCGCCCCGCACGTCAGCGGAGTGGCCGCACTGGTCGTGCAGGCGTACCGCAGCACGCACAACGGCAAGAACCCGAGCCCAGCCCTGGTGCGCATCCTGATCGAACAGGGCGCGAATCCAGCCTTGACCGCTCAGACCAGTGCACCAGACTGGACGGAAGGTGGACAATTCGGATACGGATTGGTTGATGCGAAATACTCAACCGATCTGGCCTTGGCTGCACCGTAAGGATCAACAAACACAACTCGAGGGGCGCGGAAGTTTCGCGTCCCTTTTGCTTACAGAGATCGTAGTCGGAAAAGATGCTCGAGTTGGCATGATGCGACAAAGCATGAAGTCAAGATTCTTCGTGACGAGCGGAGATCAGCAAGCGATTGGCGTTCGCGTTTTCAGAACGGTTTGGGGTTCCGGTTGCGGCATTCCTCGAAATGAAATGAATGCAAGTCATCTTCAGGCAAATTCAAGAAAGTTTGGTGGCGCGTACAAATGCCGTTTGCGCAACGGTTCTGGCGACTCGGACTCACACAATTCCCGCAACCGAGGCATGACTTCCGCCGCTGCCAGCAAAAAGAACGGCTCGAGGTTGGAAGCCCCAACCGTCCAACTTGGCGCGAGCATTCCACGACGAAGCGCGAGCAATTCCAGAATTCCAGCCAGCACCGCCCGTTCTTGTGTACTCGCAGACTCTAGCGGCGCGATCAAACTCAAGTCCGGGTGCGAGCGCGGCAACTCGAGCACCAGTTCACGCAGGCGCAAACTTTCACGGTTCAGTGCGGCTTGCGCGATGGCTTGGGTTAGGTCAGGTGTGAGTTCCATAAATCCTCGAGGGCGTACCGGGCTTTGAGTTCTTCGCCACGAATCACGAACGGTTCTATTCTGGCCCAAAGTGCTTCCAATTCCAAGTTTGGGAACCCGAGCAGCAACCGTCTGGCATCGTTGATGCCCGTGTCGTCACGCCATGCGCTCAGTTTCATGGCGAGCAGTTGTTCTGGTGTCACCTGATGCACTTGAATGCCTGGGGCGCTCAGCAGCAACGGGCCAATCGTCAGGCCGTTCAGGAAGCTTTTCGCGCCATCATTGAGCCAATCTTCAGGCAACTCGAGTTCACTGGCAACCAGCACCGCCCATTGACGCAACTGCGAAGCTTCTGGGGGTGGCAAGAAAATCGCATCGACATCTTGCGTCGCAGATCGGGCGTTGTACGCCAAGGCCATGACCGCCCCACCAACCAGCACCAATTGAACCTCAAGCCCATCACGCGCTGCGATCTCACCGAGTCGGGTGAGTGCCTGAATGATTTG
>JAYURE010000824.1:0-2894 GCA_043756345.1 Deinococcales bacterium
ACCATGAACAAAGTCATTCGCAACAGCCTGACCATCACCGCCTTCGCCGCCCTCGCCCTCGTCTTCGGAGCCTGCTCTCAACCCGAAGTGACCAGCACCACCGAAGCGATTGTGCCGAACATCTCCGCCGCAACCGCTGTGATCTCTGATGCCACTGCCGACACGCCAGCCACCGCCGAAGACCTCGCCGAACTGACAGCACCAGACTCGAGCGAACCAGGATTGACGGCGCAAGGGGCCGATAAGGTCGCTCCAGTGTTGTTCAACTTCTACCCAAGCAGCGGTTCAGCCACCTCGTACAATTACGCCTCGCCGTACCTCGAGTTCTCCGAGAAGATGAAGCACAGCACGGTCAAGAAGGCGTTCAAAGTGGTGGTCACACCAGCGAGTGGAGCTTCGTACAACGCCAAAGGCACCTTCTACTGGGTTTTGTACGGCACACACGAGTACTTCTGGTTCTACCCAAACAAGGTTTACCCATCGGGCAGCTTGGTGTCCTGGAAGATCAACCGTGATGCGAAAGATTTAGCCGGGAACAAACTGTTCGCTGGAAAGAACGCCACCTTCCGCGTCAACTGAAGCACGATCACGAAATCTAAAACTCGAGAAATCCTCAATCCTGACAACCGGGTTGGGGATTTCCTTTGTCGGCTCGAGGTCAGTTGAAAATGCCTTTGAAAAAACCTTGGGTGTAAGCGTAATACGCCAGGATGATCGCACCGACCGCAATCAGCAGCAGTCCGCGTCCACTGCGGGTGAACAGCAACCATTGAATGAAAATGTACAGCGACAGCAACGCGACCAAGTAGAACCCAATCGTGGCGATCTGCGGGTCAACCACGCCAAATTGCCCCAACAAAATCATCGCGCCGAAAACGATGAACAACGCAATTTGAACGTTGCCAAGAAGCGCATCGGTGCTGGCCGGTAGGCTCGAGGGCGCAGCTTGAACCGGCACGTTGGCTTGTCCTGGCTGAGCGGCGGGAACGCCTGGATTTTTGGCTTGTGCAACGGGAGGTGCGACCTTCTGTGTCGGAGCATTGACCGGTTTGCCAACCTTCACACCTTTGATCCCACTGACGGCCCGCTCGAGTTCGGCCAGGAATTCGGAGGCACTCTGTGGGCGTTCATCAATTTTCATGCGCATGGCGCGTTCGAGAAGGTCGCTGGTGGCTTTGGAAATGCTTGGGTTGACCTCTCGAGCCGTGGGTTGCTTGGTGCCGTTGACACGATCCGTGGCTGGAACTGGCGGTTGTCCAGTCAGGGCAAAAAAGAGGGTGCTCGCCATCGCGTAAACATCGGTGAATGGACCACGTTTGGCTTCGCTGGCGTACTGCTCGAGTGGCGCGTAACCGGGCGTGACGATCACGCTTTGCCGTCCGCCCGCCGCAATCGCTCGGGCCGAACCGAAATCGATCAGGACCGCACCTCGAGCGACCATCATGACGTTGTCTGGTTTGACATCACGGTGCAACAATCCCGCCTGATGCACCTCTTGCAAGGCCCCACCGAGTTGTCGGGCGACCTCGAGCACTTGGGCTTCGGAAAGTGGGCCGTTTTTTTCGACCAGGCTTTGCAGCGGCTTGCCGTCCAGGAATTCCATCGTGTAGTACTCGGTGTCGTTCTCGGTGAAAACGTCATAAACACGGACGATGAATGGGTTCGGGTTGTTCAAGGTCAGTTGGGCCACGACTTTGGCTTCGTCGGCAAAGCTGGCTCGAGCCTGTGAGAACTCTTGCTGCGAGAGCGTCCCAGGTGGCCTCATGCTGGTTCCGGCTCGGCTTGCGCCTTGCGGATGGAATTCTTTGACCACGACCGGAATGCCAAGGGATGCGTTGTTCGCCTTGTACGTAATGCCGAATCCGCCCTGTCCGAGCGCCTTTTCGATCACGTACTTGCCGCCTTGCAATTTCGTGCCAGCGGCCAGGGCCGTCGGGTATTTCGCGCCGGAGAGGGATGCGCCGCAAACACGGCAGGCGCTGGCGTTGTCATCGTTGGTGTTTGCGCAATACGGGCAGGAGATCATGGGTTCCTAATCGGGTGAGGGGCGAGGCTGAACTCGAGATGAAGCTCGAGTGAGCAACGGTGTCTGTGAAGCATAACCGGCTTCTTTACGGTCTGAGGTACGGTTTGAGCTACGGCTTGGTTTCCACGTACAGCTTGACACGCGATGGGCACTTCAAGGAAGCGTATGAAAGATTTCTCTCAGGCCCACCTCAGCTTGATCTGCTTTAATGGATTTCGATCTGAGGGAGTAGCCGCCTGTGGTGTAACAACCCGAGGCGTTCAATGTCGTCAATACGGTGGTCATCGACTGCCCGGCGTTGAGCATCAAAGGCAAGACTCGAGACGGAGGTCCGCATGCGACAATCACCCGTCCATTTTGAATCGTCTTTGCCCAGCGTGGGTACAACCAATTCAAGCAGTGCAGGTTCAAGCAGTGCAGGTTCAAGCAGTGCAGGTTTAACTGAACAAGTTCGTTTTGCAGTTCATGGGCGTTGGGTTCCAGGCACACTCGACCGTGTGGTGCTCGAACGTCAAGACGCGACTGGTTCACTCGAGGTCAATTACCATCGCGTGCATCAATTGTTCGGTCGTGGCGCGATGGACCCGTTGTACTTGACTGGCAAATCCAAGTTTGAATGCTCACTCGAGGATTGGGTGGCGCTCAAAGGTTAAAACTCAAGTTTTGAGTTTCGGCGTGGTCTTGGCGTAAGCCGCGACCACGCTTTTGTCTTGTTCGGCGCGTACAATCTGGCATGAAAGAACGCCTCGAGATTGCCCGCAATTGGTTGCCGCGTTACACCGGCATGGCCTTGGAAGAATTCGGCGATTACATCCTTCTGACCAATTTTCAAAATTACCTCGAGCGTTTTGCCGAACGTTTCGATTGC
>JAYURE010000825.1:0-2893 GCA_043756345.1 Deinococcales bacterium
TTTACCGTTCTGGAAATCTTCCGGTCGATCCATCGTTGTGTGTGGCCGAGGCGAACGCGGTGCTCGAGGCGAAATCTCCGGTTGGCGTGTCGTACCGCCGTCTGACCAGCATCGCCGTCTCGAGTGGAGCGGTGCGCAACTTGCACGATGTCATGGTTTTGTTGGGCCTCGGGGCCGAAGCGGTCGAACCGTGGTTGATGCTGCAAATGTTCGCCGGTGGCGACACCGAAACGGCGGGCAAGTTGGTGGGCGGTCTGACCAAAGGTGTCGAAAAAGTCATGAGCACCATGGGCATCCACGAGTTGCGCGGCTACGGGCGCATCTTCGGCGCGATTGGCCTGAGGCCAGACCTAGCGGATCGACTCGGCATCAAAAGCTTCTTGGCGAGCGAGAAGGCCGGTTACGGCATCGTCCAACTCGAGCGCACCATGCAGGACCGCCGTCATCAATGGCAGTTGGGCGCGGGCGCATTGCAACGCGACGCTCGCCTGAACACACGCATTTACAAGCACGTGCTGGCCACCTCGAGCGGCGAGATTTCGCACACCGATTACACCGGTCGTGTTCGCGCCCTCGAACTCGAGTTCCCGGTCGCCGCCCGCAATCTCTTGGAGGTCAAAGGTTTGGATGGTCCGGCGACCGAGGACGAAATGCGTGCCGCCGAGGAAGTCGATATCTCTGCGGGCAAGCACCGACTGCCGTTCGTGATGTCCGCGATGAGTTTCGGCTCGCAGGGCGAGACCGCATTCCGCGCCTACCCGGAGGCCGCCAAACGTCTGGACATGGTGTCCATGAACGGCGAGGGTGGCGAGATTGCCGACATGATGGGCAAGTACTCGAGATGGCGCGGTCAGCAGGTCGCAAGTGGGCGTTTCGGCGTCTCGAGTGAAATGCTCAATTCTGCGGGCTTCATTGAAATCAAAATTGGTCAGGGCGCGAAACCTGGCGAGGGCGGTCACCTGCCCGGATCGAAAGTCACGGTCAAGGTTGCCAAGGCGCGTCACGCGGTTCCCGGCGTGGACTTGATTTCGCCGAGCAACAACCACGATTTGTATTCGATTGAAGACCTGGCGCAACTGATCGAAGAACTCAAAACCATCAATCCTTACGCCAAGATCTGCGTCAAAGTCCCGGTCGTTCCGAGCATCGGCACGATTGCCGTCGGCATCGCCAAAGCGGGCGCAGACGTGATCACGCTTTCGGGCTTTGAGGGTGGAACCGGTGCGGCTCGAGCCCACGCCCTGAAATACGCCGGAATGCCCGCCGAGTTGGGATTGCGTCGCGCACATCGCGCCCTGGTCATGGCAGGCATTCGTGACCGCGTCGAACTCTGGGTCGATGGCGGCATGAAGTCTGCGCTCGACGTGATCAAGATGGTTTGCCTCGGCGCGAACCGTGTCGGATTCGGCACGATTCCGATGGCGGCGATTGGTTGCACCATCTGTCGCGGCTGCCAACTCGATACCTGTCACGTCGGCATCGCCACGCAAGTCGAAACGCAAGAGGAAGCCGATCACAAAGGCATGAAACGCTGGGTGCCTCGAGAACTGGATCGTGCCGTCGATGGCCTCGTGACTTTCTTCGGTGGCATGGCTGCCGAGCTTCGCGCCATGGTCGCCAGCCTCGGATACGCCAGCCTCGACGAGATGGTTGGGGCCGTCAAACACCTCGAGCAATTCGTTGCCAAAGACAAACTCGATCTGGCGTATCTTCTGGAGGATGTCGAACCGTTCATGCTGCCGACACCCGCATCGGGCCGCGTGATTCGCAAGCCATTGAATTCCATGACCCGCATGGTCTCGAGTTGGATGTCTGAAGCCGCGATGGGTGGCGACGAACGATTGATCTACCAGGACGGTCCGGTGCAATCCGCCGACCGTGCGCTCGGCACACATTTGAGCGGTGAACTTTCACGCCGCAAAAACGATCCGAAAATGCGGCTCGAGAAGGCGAAACTGTACTTTGATTCCGGCAGCATTCCCGGAAATGGACTCGCCGCATTCAACACCGCGAACCTTGATATTCTGGTAGACGGTGGCGCACAAGATGGTGTTGGCAAAGGCAGCTTCGGCGGCAAAGTCGTGATCCTCAAAGGCTTAAACGATCAAGGCGTGCGCGTGGACGGATCTGTGGGCAAAAGCTTCGCCTACGGAGCCATCGGCGGCACGTTCATCGTGCAAGGCGATGCCGACTCGAGGTTCTGCATCCGACTTTCCGGCGCGGACATTGTTCTGGGTGGCGAAGTCAAAAAACCGCTCGAGGACAGCCTCGGCATGCTCGCCGCCCGAGCCAACGCCAAAGGATTCGCCTTTGAATACATGACCAAAGGCCGCGTGGTCGTGCTCGGCGATCCCGGCCCCTGGATCTGTTCCGGCATGACCGGCGGCGTGGTTTACCTGCGTCACCAACCCAGCATGGGCTTGGACGATGCCGCACTCGAGCGTCGCCTTGCCAAAGGTGCGATGGTCAAAGTCCATAAGTTGAACGAACGCGGCACGAACGACCTGCGCGACCTGCTTGGGCAGTACCACGAGGCGCTCGTCGCCAGCGAACAAACCGAAGCCGCACGCCGCATCGCCGAAATGCTGGTCGAACCCTCGAGCCATTTCAGAATGGTTGTTCCCGCCAACGAACAGGTGGATGCCAGCGTCAGCACGGAGTAAAAACACCGTGTAAATTTCAAACATGAATTTCAGGCTCGAGGGATGCGGCAGTGTCCCTCGAGTTTTTGTTTTGTTCGGACTGAATTTGTTCTCGCTTCGATAGGGCGAACATGGAGTCTCTTGACCCTACACCAGCACCTTCTTGATCCTAACCATGCACCTTCTTGCATCCACAGCGGCACCTGACGGGCCTGATGCGCTGCGGGCAGGATCGCTTCGGGCTTTGGTCG
>JAYURE010000826.1:0-2891 GCA_043756345.1 Deinococcales bacterium
AGTCTGTGCAACATCTGCGGCGAAGAAAACGATCTTCGGTTGACGACGGCCCGCACTCTCAGCACCGCCATCATGAAGCGCTATCGAGCAAGCACCCGCTTCAAACTCGAGCCAAGCCTTCGGATCATCCGGGCTGACTTTGATCGGCAATCTGAGCACGTCACGGTAGAACGCGCCAACCTTGGTCACATCCTGCACGAACAAAATCACCCGTCGAACTTGGAGTTTCATTCCAGAACGCTAATCGACTTGGCTCGAGGGTGCAAGTCCGATTTTTTTATGCCAAGCAAAAACCTCGAGTCGTAACGCTCGAGGTTTTTGCTTACTTTCCACCTTCTTGCTCACAAGACAGCACCTCACGGGCTGTTCGCGCTTCCACTTTTCACTTTCCTCTTGTTCTAACCGACGTGCACTCGAGGCCTGCGGCGTGGTTTCGGTTCGTTCTGCCGAATGATCTCTCGGGTCATTGGCGCGGTGTCACCCTCACCGAAGAACAAGAAGCGGGTCACGTTCGCAATCGGTGTGATTTCCGACCAGGTGAAATAACAGTGCGGAATCAACGAGGTCCGGTTGCGCACGTACAACAAGAAGGCCGCAATCGCGTTTGGTACGGCTGGCGCAGTGGCCCGCAAGACATGGAATTTCTGACCGTTCGGGCCTTCGATTTCGACGCCACGCACTTGCAATTTTCCAACAAATTCGCTGGCATCGGAAACCTCAACCTCGAAAAAAATGATCGGATCGGCCTGCGAGATGTGATGGTCTTCGCGTTCGGCCAGTTCCTTGTCCTGGTATTCGCCCCAGTCTCCGGCTTGACGTTTGTTGGCGATGATGTGCAACTCGCCGCTGTGATGCACGTTGTCTTGCAGGAACACCTCGGCGCTTTCGTCCAAGCGAATCTCGGTGATGCGCAACTCGAAGGATCGTGTGACCCTCGAGATGATCGAGATGACCAGGATGCCCGCAATGAACAGCAGTGCGATTTGCAAACCGTCTGGTGAGTCGAAGACGGTCACGGCCGTGGTGTACACGAAAATGGCGCTGGTCAAGCCGAACCAGAACGACAACACGCTTTGTTTGTTGCGAATGGCCGAGAGCGTCACAGCGATTGCGGCACTAGTCATCAGGGCCAGAACACCGGTGGCATAAGCGGCAGCTTGTGCGTCCACGCTGGCACGGAACGCAATCGTCACAATAAAACAAATCAGCGTGAAAATCAGGGTCAACGGACGGGTTGCTCGGGTCCAATCTGGACCCATGCCATAACGTGGCAAGTACCGTGGCACGATGTTCAACAAACCGGCCATGGCGCTCGAGCCTGCGAACCACAAGATCAGGATCGTGGCAATGTCATACGCTGTTCCAAATGCATCGCCAAGAAACTTGTGAGCGATGAAAGCCAGGGCGCGGCCGTTGGCTTCACCTTTGTCTTTTTCAACTTCAAGGCTGAGTTTGTCACCCTCGAGTTTTCCTGAGACGCGCAGGTCAAATTTGCTTCCGTTGTATTCGACTGGAATGGTGATTTTTTCGCCTGTGGTGGACAGGTTGGCTGGAACGGTCCATTCAAGTTTTTCTTTTGGTTTTTTCTTGTCATCAAGCGGCACGCTGATGATTGCGGCACCCGTGCGCCAAGAGTCCGCACTGACTTCCTGAGTCAGCTTGATTTCTGGCCAGTATTCGTGCCGTGGGATCAGCACGGTGGTTACGAACGCGCTGGCGGTCAGCAGCACACTCATGATCAACGCGGCAACCAACAACAGTTTTTTGGCGTTGCGAATCCGTCCTTTTGGGTTCTCTTCAGTATCGCCAGCGTCGCCTTTGACCAACGGCATGACAACCACGCCGGTTTCAAACCCTGACAAACCAAGTGCCAGTTTTGGAAACACCAGCAAGGCCGCACCGACCATCGCCAGTGGCGATCCAAAACCGTTCGAGAGCACCGTCAACCAATCCGTGACTTTGGAAGGGTCTTGCAGCACGTGTTGAATGCCCACGGCCAGCACAATCAAGTTCAAACCGATAAACGCGGCAACCAACGCCACAGCAATTCCGACCGCTTCGTTAAAACCTTTCAAGAACACCGCTCCCAGCAGCGCAATGAAAACCAGGGTGATCGGAATTTCGCCACCTTTAACAAAATCATGCACGAACGGGTTTTCGATCACGTGTGCGGTTGCATCGGCGGCCGAAAGCGTAATCGTGATGATGAAACCGGTGGCCACGAAGCCAATCAAGGCCAGCACCAGCAACTTCGATGGCCAGTACGAAAGCAAGCGCTCGAGCATCGAGATTGAACCATCACCGTGCGGACTTTCCTCCGCGACCCGTTGGTACATTGGCAGCGCACCGAACAGGGTCACAAAGACCAGGATCAGGGTCGCAATCGGTGCGAGTGGTCCTGCGGCCAAAGCAGCAATGCCCGGCTGATACCCCAGCGTCGAGAAGTAATCGACACCGGTCAGGCACATGACTTTCCACCATGGGTGCGTCTGATGATGCTGGGTCGCCTGAACCTCTTCTAAGCCGTCGAGGTTTGTGGCTGGTTTCGCTTGACCCTCGAGCAACCAGGCGCTAAATTTTTCACGGCGACGAACTGGGGGTTGACCACCAGGAGTTTGATTGGATGCCATAAGCGCCACGGATTCTACGCCTCTTCAAGGTAATTGTGAATGAGAGTGCAAATTGATTCGTGAGGGCGTTTCAAGCTAATTGGCAGGCCGATCAGTACGCCATTCGAGTGATTTGTCCCCCGCTCAGTTCCGGGTAGGCTCGAGCCATGACAAGCTTCAAATTCCCTGCCGAGTACCGTTTGGAAGTGGACGCCATGAAAGCCGCCTACCTCGAGACGATTCTCGAGGTGATCCCACGGGTTGCGTTACGCGATGTCTTCT
>JAYURE010000827.1:0-2882 GCA_043756345.1 Deinococcales bacterium
GATGCTGGTGCCAATGTCGCTGGCAATGCCAGTTTCCCCCTCACCGTAATCGACGCGGTAGCCATCACCGTAATTCGTGACGAACACGACATCGTTGTAACTGCTGCCATCCGGGTTTACGCCCTCGACGTTGTAGGTTCCAGCGAAATCGTAACGGGATTGCGCACCGACATGGGCCAAGCCCAGGCCAAGCGCGAAAACGGTGATTCCAATGGCGGTCAGTTTGCTGATGTTGTTCATGGTTCCTCCGGGGATGGTCGCTCGAGCAGATTTTCTGGCACGAGATAAACGCAGCTTAGTCGTCATTTGACCTATCCGAAAGAGTAGGGTCGCACAACTGACAGGTGCTGCATCTGCCCAGGTGTGCGTCAACACACATGGTATCTTTTGGCGAGTGCCATCGCATTTTTCCCAGGTCAACCAGTGACGACCACCCGAGTCTTGCGGGTTCTGGTGGTTGAAGACGAACCCCTGTTTCGTGACCTGGTGGTGTCCTCACTCGAGCGTCAAGGGCTGGCCGTGATCGGTTCGACCGGGAATGCACTCGAGGCATTGCGTTTGCTCGAGGCGCACCGACCCGATGTGGCCCTGCTCGACATTCACCTCGGCGAACAAGCGCCCGGCGCACCACAGAACGGGGTGAAACTGGCGCTTGAAATGCGCAACCGTCAACCGGAGATCGGCACGGTTTTCTTGTCCAACCACCGTGAACTCGAGTTTCTGCGCGGCCTCGAGTCGGGTTCGATGCGCGGCTGGTCGTACCTCCTGAAAAAAAGTGTGCGCAGCATCAATGCCCTGATCCGAGCGGTCGAGGGCGCAGCCGATGGCATGGTCGTGCTCGACCCAGAATTGCTATCCGGCGCGGCCCGACGTGGCAAGCTGGCGCAACTGAGCGAACGCCAATACGAGGTGCTGGTCCTGATCGCGCAAGGGTTCTCGAACGCCGCCATCGCCGATCAATTGAGCCTGAGCGTGCGCACCATCGACAACCAAACCAGTACCATCTACGAAGCCCTCGGCGTGGATTTGTCCGACACCCGCGTGCAACCTCGGGTCCAGGCGGTGCTGAGCTTCTTGTCCGAAACCCGCAGGATCGCATGATCGGCCAACAACCACTTGCAATGCCCGAGACTCCCATCCTCAGGTCTCGAGTCTTGATTCACCCGGAACACCTGACGTTTGAGCTTCATTTTCTTTTCGCATCTTCTCCAGGAGCCTGTCCTTGAAACGCATCACGAACCTTGCTGACGTTTACAGCTTTGCACCAGACCAATGGACCTCATTGGCTGGACGTGGCGTCTTCCAAGAGATCGTCGATAACGCTCGAGTCGTGCTGAACACGCCTTACGCCTGCATGTACTGCTTTGATCAGGCGCAAGACACGATACAAGTCGTCAGTGTCAGCGCACCGTTGCGTGGCCTTGTTCGACAGGGTGTTCTGTTGGCGCGGCGGAACATCGAACATTTCAGTGATCACACCGCAAAACCGATCAACCATGCCAGTGTTGATGTGCTCAAGGTACTCGACGGTAGGGTCTACCGGCAATCAGTACTCAAATCTGACCTGGGGTATTTCAGTTATTGGAATAGCGTCCTCGGTTGGGCGCTCGGCTTTCGCCATTACATGAATTTTCCAATTAAGATTCGTACGACAGCCACTGAACCAAACAGCGAAATGGTGATTGGCTTTCTATCGTTCGTGCAGTCGCGCCCGTTCTTTGGCACGCAAAAAATTCGGGCCGGAGAAGCCTTCGCACGACAGGCGGGCATGACACTCGAGAATGCGCTCTTGTCGATCAGCTTGGGTCGCAAAGTCCAAGAGTTGCAACAAACCCAAAGCCAATTGTTGCGTTCCGAGGAGCACATCAAACAAGAAATTGCCGAGATGCTGCACTCACGGGTACAGATGCGTCTGCTAGTCGCTTGGCACAAACTTGGTGATCTCGAGGAACAACTCGGTTCGGAACATCACCGGCAATTGCTCTCAGACCTGCGTTCAGAACTCGATCACATCCGCGAGCATGATGTCCGGGCCGCCAGTCACGCCTTGCATCCGAGCGTGATCAACCTTGGGCTCTCGAGCGCGGTCTTTTCTTTGGCCGATGAACTCGCCAGCGAACTGGACGTGCGCCTAGAAGTCGCGCCAGAACTCGAGGTTTATGAACGCGAAACCGGACTCGAACCCGAATTGCGCCTGGCCGCCTACCGCGTGATCGAGGAGGCGATCAGCAACAGCCTCAAGCATGGGCAGGCCCGCAAGGTGATCGTGCGGCTCGAGCTTGCGAACCGCGAGCTTGCGAACCGCGAGCTTGCGAACCTCGAGCACATGAATCCTGATTTGCGCCTGAGCATCCGTGATGACGGACGCGGTTTCGAGGTTGGCGCGATCAAACCCGGTTTGGGTTTTGCCACCATCGAGGCCAGGGTTTCGGTCATGAATGGGTATTGGACGCTCGAGAGTGATGCGCAAGGCACGCAATTGATGGCGGTATTGCCAACGGTTGCCCGTCGCGCCTGAAGCCAGTAGATTCCCTGTCAAAGTCGGGCTCGAGATCGACTCGAGAGTTCCTGAGTTGTGGCACCCTACTCAGCGAAAGGTCCAGTTTCATCCCGGAGCACTCGAGCATTGTGCCCCTCCTGTTTTCATCTTCCTTAATTTGAATAATGTAAAGTTTATGTATTCAATGATAGTTCTGAGATTTGAGGAGGGCACGACATGAAACACCCCAAAACAGCCATCGCACTCGGCCTGCTCGTCGCAACCATCACCATGAGCCTGAACGCGCAACCCGGTCAAGCGCAAGCCACCACCGACTGGAAAGCCGTCGAAAACGCACTCGGACAAGTGGGCGAGTTCAAACCCGGCTGGATCTTTCGGGTCA